>NZ_JBAHUQ010000032.1 GCF_036689865.1 Magnetococcus sp. PR-3 | reverse complement strand
CTGCCCAGACCCGTTTAAGGGGCAGCAGAGCTCCCCTTAAAAATCCCCCAACCCTTTTCGAAAATAGAGATGGCAAACCTCCTTCTATAAAACTCAGAAATAAAAACAAAAAATCCATCATGCATACGGAAAAGATAAACTAACTTACTTCAATCTTTGGCGTCACCTTAGGACACTCCCCACCATCCCCCGGATAACAAACTTTCGTTAAATATAACCCCCATGCCGGTGCCGTTGGACCCGCCAATACCCGATCCCTCTTGGCTAAAATCTCCGCCATACGCTCCGGTGGCCACTCCCCTTTACCAACCAGAACTAATGTTCCCACTAAATTACGGACCATATGCTGCAAAAAAGCATTGGCTCCAATGGCAACCTGCCACTCATCCCCTACCCGATTCCACTCAATCAAACGCATGAGCTTGATCGCCGTCTTAGCTTGACAACTGGCTGCCCGAAAAGTCGTAAAATCATGCTGACCCAACAAAAAAGCACTACCTTGTGCCAATAAATCACCATCCAACTCATGAGGAAAATGCCAAACCCGACTTCGATTTAATGCCGAAGGAACGCTCCTCGTATCAATACGATACAAATATTGCCGATAATACGCGTCATATCGTGAATGAAATGACGCATCCACCGCCTGACAATCCAAAACCGATATGCTGTGCGGTGTTCGCACATTTAAAATACGTTGATACGTCGCCGCATCCCGGTGCCCCGGTGCATCAAAATGGGCAATCTGACCCGTGGCATGAACACCCGCATCCGTTCGCCCCGAACCATGAACCCGAATCATCTCATCATGCAACGGCGCTAACGCCTGCTCCAAAGCCTGCTGAACTGATGGTGCGTTATTTTGAAACTGCCAACCACTAAACACACTTCCATCAAATTCCACTGTCATGCGAAACCGCTGTAACCCCTCAACACTCAACCGACTACCCTCTTACCAATAGAAAACGGCCCCCCAAAATGGAGAGCCGTTCACAATTTAGCATAAGCCAGGAAAGATTACTCCCCCGACTCCTCAGCTGCTTTCTTAGCGGCATCCTTGGCTTTTTTAGCCGCAGCTGCCTTAGCCTTGATCGCTGCAATCTTAGCCGCCTTGGCATCTTCAGCTGAAACCTCAGCCGGGGCCGCTTCTTCAGCCGGGGCCGCCTCACCCGCAGCAGCAGCTGCCTTGGCTTTTTTAGCCGCAGCAGCCTTAGCCTTGATCGCCGCAATTTTAGCTGCTTTAGTATCAGCTGCAGCATCACCACCTTCCGCAGAAGCCTCACCACCAGCTTCTTTGGCTTTTTTGGCAGCTGCCACTTTAGCCTTGATCGCCGCTATCTTTGCAGCTTTATCATCAGCTGCACCATCTGCTGAAGCCGCTACCGGTTTTTTAGGGGCAGCTTTCTTAGCCGGGCGTTCTTTCTTTTTAGGCTTACCCTTGGCTGGGCGGTAGATTTCTACCCGATCCCCATCCAATAAAACCTGATCTTTTTCCACAATCTTGGCATAAATACCCAGCTTGTGCTCATCCAGGTTAATCTCTGGGAATTTATTCATAATGCCAGAGCGCTCTACAGCCTGCTCTACTGTCGTTCCTTCAGGAACCTCAAATTCCATCAGTAGCTGGCGCTTAGGTTGGGCATAGGTCACCGCAACACGCATGGTCGACTCCTCACAAAATTCACCACTCACTCTTTGCTCACACAGCCCCCATCAAGGGGTACTGTTCAGGCATTATCGTAGCATCATCATGCCCGAATGGCAGTGGTTCCGCTGTTCGATAGGTGGGATAACTCTGAAAAACACCCACAATAAACCGCATGCATCATAACCACTCTCTAATACGCTTTCAACGGTTCTCTCATTGACTGTGCCCGAAGAGATAGCGAAAATAGCCTCACTCTATGCCATTGGCCATCAGGAAGGTCTGCGTCAAAATGCCCGTTTACGCTGTTTATAACATTAAAGGAGGGGTAGGAAAAACCACCAGTACGGTGAATATATCCTATCTTTCAGCACGCCAAGGTGACTCTACCCTGATCTGGGATCTGGATCCCCAAGCGGGCACCAGCTTTTATCTCTGCGTCAAACCCAAGGTTAAAGGGGGAAGTCGCGGCCTACTGGAGCGTCGCCATGACCTTGATCTGCTGCTACGCATGACCGGGTACCCTAACCTGGACCTGTTGCCGGCGGATCTTTCCTACCGTCATTTTGACACTTTACTCAGTGAACAACGCAAACCCCTAGAGGGTATTAAGCGTATATTAAAACCACTACGAAAAGAGTATGACAATATCTTTTTGGACTGCCCTCCAGGTCTAACACTACTCTCTGAAAGTATTTTTGAGGTTGCTGATGTACTATTGGTCCCCCTGATCCCCACCACCTTATCTCTGCGGGCCTACAACCGCCTTGTGAGGTTTTTGGGAAAACAGAACCAGAAAAAAATGCTGCTGCTGCCTTTTTTCAATATGGTTAACCTGAATAAACCCATTCATAAAGTCGTTAGCCAAACGGTCCCCAGCAAACATCCGCTGTTTTGCCGTAACTTTATTGAAGAGTCCAACCTTATTGAGGCGATGGGCGTTAAACGGGCACCGGTGACCAGCTTTGCTAAAGGAACACCAGATTCCAACCGCTATGAAGAGCTGTGGATTGAAACGCAAAAACGCTATAAAAACCATAAAAAATGGTTAGGAAAAAAAGGCTAAGCTCAAAAAATAGCCTTAAAAAAAGGGGGCGTATCCAAGTGATACACCCCCTTTTTTTTGACTTGCTGATTTGGACGTAAAAGTTACACAAAAAGATCTGTAGATAGGTAACGGTCACCCCGGTCAGGAATAATCACGACAACCGTACCGGGCTTATCCAACCCTTGGCACACCTTAAGCGCGGCTGCGACAGCACCACCAGCAGACAGACCACAGAACAACCCTTCATCCTTAGCCAGACGACGGGTCATTTCACGTGACTCTTCGGTATTAACATCCAAAACGGTATCGACACGAGAAGCATCAAAGATTTTGGGTAGGTAAGCTTCTGGCCAACGACGGATCCCAGCAATTTGTGACCCTTCATCCGGCTGTACGCCGATAATTTGGATCTCACCATTACGCTCTTTTAAAGCTCGAGAGACCCCCATAATGGTCCCTGTGGTTCCCATCGCACTCACAAAATGGGTGATCTGACCGTTGGTATCATCCCAGATCTCTGGCCCTGTTGTGCGGTAGTGTGCTCTCCAGTTATCATCATTGGAAAACTGATCAAACTTAATCCCTTCACCATTGGCCACTTTTTCATTAACCAGATCAATGGCACCCTCCATACCCTGCTCTGCCGTAACCAACAGAAAATCAGCACCATAAGCCGCCATGGTGGCACGGCGCTCGACCGTCATCGTCTCTGGCATAACCAAAGTCAACTTATAACCACGACGGGCTGCCATCATGGCGAGGGCAATACCTGTATTACCACTGGTTGCCTCAAAAACATGGGTATCTGCGTTTAGCTCACCACGTTGCTCAGCACCAATAAACATACCATAAGCAGCACGGTCCTTAACCGAACCGCCAGGATTGTTCCCCTCAACCTTGGCTAGCAGTTTAACGCCTTCTGCACACCCCTCAACCAAACGGTTAAGATCGACAAGTGGGGTGTTTCCAATCAATGATTCCAAGGCTGCCATGGTGTAAGCTCTCCAAATTGGCGTGATTTATTTATTCATGCGCTATTGTACAGCAAAACAGAGATGAAAGAAAAGAAATGTCGCTAATGAACCCCACAAATTTCTTGGGGAAAAAGGGTGAACAAGGCTTGCGTGTTGATGGTTTTACGCTACCTGACGGTCACACACTGAATCTGCATTTACCAGCTGGGGGATGTGGGGCTGTGATGGGGCCATCAGGTAGTGGAAAATCTCTATTACTTAGAGCCATCTGTGACCTTGATCCCCACACGACTCAAATTTCCTGGAAAGGCGTTGCGCAAAGAGATCTACCCGCACCACAATGGCGTAGTCGTGTCGCCTACTTACCCGCAGAAAGTGCATGGTGGCATGATACCGTTGGTGCGCATTTTCAAGACCCAGAAGCTGCCAAACCTTTATTGGAATCCTTACATTTAGAGCCTGCCTGCTTGACGTGGTCTATACACCGGACCTCTAGTGGAGAACGGCAACGTATGGCTATTGCACGGCTATTAGCCCGGCAACCAGAGGTACTTTTGCTGGATGAACCAACAGCCAATCTGGATGCTACCCGAGCGCAGTTGGTTGAAAAAGTTTTAACAGGTTTTCAAGCCAGCCATAACACCACACTTTTATGGATTACCCACGATCAAGCACAAGCGCTACGGGTTGCGGACCAAAGGATTGAGCTGGTACCGGGGGAAGGTTTTCGGGAGTTAGAGCCATGAGTGGCGTGTTGGTTACACCGTTGGAGTTGGGGCTGGCTGCCCTTTTGGTCTTGGCCATGGCAGGGTCTAGTGTGGCCCTGCAACTGAATATTGGCCGACGTATTATTATTGCAGCCATACGTACTGCTATTCAATTGACCTTATTGGGGTTGGTGCTAAAGACACTGTTTGCCCAAACCCACTGGGGTTGGGTTGCGGTTATGGGCATGGTCATGCTGCTTGCGGCAGGGCGTGAAGCCACACAGCGTCAGTCTCGCCGGTTTAGTGGTTGGTGGAGCTTTGGTATTGGCTTATCGGCCATGTTTGTCTCTTCATTTGTCATTACGCTCTTGGTGTTATGGACCGTGGTAACACCCACACCCTGGTATACGCCGCAGTATGCTATTCCACTTCTGGGCATTACTCTGGGAAATACGTTAAATGGTATTGCCCTGGGGTTAGACCGCTTAACTCAAGGAGCATGGCAGAACCGTCTGATGATTGAGACCCGCTTGGCATCCGGAGAGCCTTGGCCAGAGGCGCTGCTTGAAATTAAACGAGAGGCGGTACGTACAGGTACCATCCCTATGCTTAACGCGATGGCTGCGGCAGGTATTGTTAGTTTACCAGGCATGATGACCGGACAAATTTTGGCGGGAGCTGATCCTGTACAGGCGGTTAACTATCAAATTCTCATTATGTTTATGGTTAGTGCTGGTTCAGGCTTTGGAACCATGTTAGCCGTACATATGGGAGCTAAGCGTTTGTTTGATGAGCGCCACCGGCTACGCTTGGACCGCCTGGGCCCTGGAAATGCTTAGCCATGCTGGCTCCACCACTTCACTTTAGACATAACCAGGGTGCCATGGAACGACAGCAAGCATACCATCTTATTTTACATAGCCTTAGGTCACCATTAAAAACATATCCTCCCCCAGGGTGAGATGACTGACCGTACAGGCTATATCACAACTTTTGCTTGACCAAAAAGGCGATACCTAATAAATATTAGGTATCGCCTTTTTTTTCTTCGGAGATATTGAGATGTCTCGACAGCCGTTAAGCCCAGGACAGCAGCGTGTATGGGAGGCTCTTTATGCCTTCATTACCACCCATGGTTTGCCACCAACGGTGATGGAGTTATCTAATCAGTTAGGTATTAAGGGGCCGAGTGTACATGAGCATTTACGGGCTTTAATTCGCAAAGCGTGGGTAAGGCGCACACCAAACAAGGCACGGACGTTGGAGTTATTAGATGAGAGGGGTGAGGTATTGCACATTGTCAGGGAGGACAAAAGAATGGGGGTAGATGAGATGAGATTAGCGGCGGAGGGTGCTCCTAGGGTTGCGCATTTATTTAGCCCGGTGGAGCAAACAGAGTTTCCAATTCCATTAGCGGGATCACGGGTTGCGGCGGGTTTTCCGTCTCCTGCGGATGATTTTGTAGAGGCTCAGCTGGATTTAAATCAGCATTTGGTCAAACACCCTGCGGCCACTTTTTTTGTGAGGGTTTCGGGAGACTCTATGATTGATGCGGGGATTCATCCTGGAGATATCTTGGTTGTGGACCGGGCTTTGGAAGCTGAGAGCGGTCAAATTGTCATTGCGGTTTTGGATGGGGAGTTAACGGTAAAGCGGTTAGAAAAGCGATCGAACAAGCTTTTTTTAATGCCGGAGAATCGTGCTTATCCCCCTATTGAGGTGACAGAAGAGGCTGATTTGGTGATTTGGGGTGTGGTAACCAGCACGGTTCATCAGTTTGGGAACTCATAGCCTATGTTCCCAGCTCGCTTTACCTCCCTCGGAGCAAACGATTAAAAGGGATTGGGGGGTCCGGGGGGAAGCTCTGCTTGCACCCCGGCGGGTTTGGGCAGCGCCCAACGGGGTTTGGGGCAGGCCCCAAGGTTTAGTCTTTAAGCCTCGCATCCAATAGATGGTAGGAATGACAAAGGTAGGTTGTTAAAGAGGATTCAAGGGATGAGATGCGAGGCATTGGTAGCGATGTCGCATAGCGACGGGCGGTTAGCGCCTACAAGCCGAGAAAGATGCGTCTTCAGCTAGATCAAACTCGTCGTAGATGTTCCCAGCTCGCTTTACCTCCCTCGGAGCAAACTATTAAAAGGGATTGGGGGGGCCGGGGGGAAGCTCTGCTTGNATTAAAAGGGATTGGGGGGGCCGGGGGGAAGCTCTGCTTGCACCCCGGCGGGTTTGGGCAGCGCCCAACGGGGTTTGGGGCAGGCCCCAAGGTTTAGTCTTTAGGCCTCGCATCAAAGAGATGGTAGGAACGAGAGAGAAAGATCGTTAAAGAGGATTCAAGGGATGAGATGCGAGGCATTGGTAGCGATGTCGCGTAGCGACGGGCGGTTAACGCCTACAAGCCGAGAAAGATGCGCCTTCAGCTAGATCAAACTCGTCTTAGATGTTCCCAGCTCGCTTTACCCCTCCTCGGAGCAAACAATTAAAAGGGATTGGGGGGTCCGGGGGGAAGCTCTGCTTGCACCCCGGCGGGTTTGGGCAGCGCCCAACGGGGTTTGGGGCAGGCCCCAAGATTTAGTCTTTAAGCCTCGCATCCAATAGATGGTAGGAATGACAAAGGTAGGTTGTTAAAGAGGGTTGAAGGGATGAGATGCGAGGCATTGGTAGCGATGTCGCATAGCGACGGGCGGTTAGCGCCTGCAAGCCGAGCAAGATTCGCCTTCAGCTAGATCGAACTCGTCGTAGATGTTCCCAGCTCGCTTTACCTCCCTCGGAGCAAACGATTAAAAGGGATTGGGGGGGCCGGGGGGAAGCTCTGCTTGCACCCCGGCGGGTTTGGGCAGCGCCCAACGGGGTTTGGGGCAGGCCCCAAGGTTTAGTCTTTAAGCCTCGCATCAAAGAGACGGTAGGAACGAGAGGAAAGGATCGTTAAAGAGGGTTTAAGGATGAGATGCGAGGCATTGGTAGCGATGTCGCATAGCGACGGGCGGTTAGCCCCTTTAGGGGGATGAAATGAACGCCCAAAAGGTCCGATGTGATTATACAGGGAAGATCAAACACAGGGGTTACTTACTCGGATACCAATCCATCACGTTTTATACCTTAAAAACAAAATACCGTTTATTTACTGGCAGATATAAAAAAACCGGTGAGTGCTGAGAGTTACAACCGCCCGTCGCTACGCGACATCGCTACCAAAGCCTCACATCACACCCCCTTTAAAACAGGGTAAAATATCAACTTTTATCCACCCTTTACCCTTTTTGATGTGAGGCTTGAAATTAAAAGATACTGGGCTCCGCCCAGACCCGTTTAAGGGGCAGCAGAGCTCCCCTTAAAAATCCCCAACCCTTTTCAAAAATTTTATCTTCTTCGCGCATTGTCAGGCTTGAAATTAAAAGATACTGGGCTCCGCCCAGACCCGTTTAAGGGGCAGCAGAGCTCCCCTTAAAAATCCCCAACCCTTTTCGAAAGTTTTATCTTCTTCACTCATTATGAGGCTTGAAATTAAAAGATACCGGGCTCTGCCCAGACCCGTTTAAGGGGCAGCAGAGCTCCCCTTAAAAATCCCCAACCCTTTTCGAAAGTTTTATCTTCTTCGCGCATTGTGAGGCTTGAAATTAAAAGATACCGGGCTCCGCCCAGACCCGTTTAAGGGACAGCAGAGCTCCCCTTAAAAATCCCCAACCCTTTTCGAAAGTTTTATCTTCTTCGCTCATAAAGCAAGCTGGTACTGCAATCTCTAACAACGCCCCCTTCTGCTGATTATTTGAACTCCATGAGGCTTTTTCATGAGCTACGCCCTGGTTGATTGCAATAACTTTTATGCCTCCTGTGAACGACTCTTTCAGCCCAACCTGGAAGGAAAACCCATTATTGTTCTCTCTAACAACGATGGCTGCGCCGTAGCTCGCTCTAATGAGGCTAAAAAGTTGGGGGTGCCCATGGGAGCACCCCTACATAAAATTCAAGATATGATCACCCAACACAATATCCGCGTTTTTTCCTCCAACTACCCCCTCTATGGAGACCTTTCCGCCCGTGTTATGGCAACCCTTGAACAGTTGGCTCCCCGTGTAGAAATTTACTCCATTGATGAAGCTTTTCTTGACCTTAACGGTATGCATAGCCAACAACGGAAAAAACTAGGGGAAGATATACATAACCAAGTTAAACGCTGGACCGGTATTCCTGTTTCTGTAGGCATAGCCCCCACAAAAACCTTGGCCAAAGTAGCTAATCACTACGCTAAAAAATTTCCCACGTTCAATGGTGTTCTAGACCTAACCGACCCACAGCGGCGTAAAAAAGCGCTGCATAAACTCCCTGTTGATGAACTGTGGGGGGTTGGCCGACGCTGGAGTAAACGACTGAATCAATCCGGTATCTATACCGCCCACCAACTCAGCCACATGCCCCCTCCCCTGGTTCGTCAACAGTTCAATGTAGTCCTAGAACGCACCGTTCGGGAGCTTAATGGTGAACCCGTTATTGACTTTGAAGAACACCCCCCAACCCGGCAATCCATAGCAACCACCCGTACCTTTGGACAAAAAGTCACCCACCTTATGGATATAAAGGAAGCCGTATCGAGCTTTGCTGTACGAGCTGGAGAGAAATTACGTAAACATGGTCTGCTATGCGGTGCTTTGCAGGTTTTTATTTCCACCAATCGTTTTAGCGAACAAGATGAACAATATAAAAATAGCCTGACATTTGCTTTTCAACAGCCTGTTGAGGACACCCTCTCCCTGCTAGATGGTACCCATGCTGCTTTAGAGGCAATCTATAAACCCGGTTACCGCTACCAAAAAGCAGGGGTTATTTTATTAGGATTGGTCGATGAACAGAACTTTCAACCCTCACTGTTTGCCCCTCCTCCCCGTTTACCACATGGTCGGAAGTTAATGCAAACCCTAGATCGCGTTAATAAAGAGATGGGACGTGGCACCATACGTTTTGGGGCAGAAGGCCAAGCCAAACCTGTTTGGGGGATGCGCCAGCTTAGAAAATCGCCAGCCTATACAACAAAATGGACGGATTTACCCAAAGTATAAATCTGTTTAAATATAGCGCGGTTTGAGCCCTAAAAAAAAGGGGGATACAAACCTTAAAATAACCAGAGAAGTCTCTATTTCTAAGCGTTAGAACCTTACATACCATGAAGGTAGATCTTGTTACTTATACCGCTCCGGTCTAAACAAAAATGCCTGCCCTGATCTAAAAAAAGAATATCAATGCTCCACCTAAACAGACCATTTAATCAACCAGCTTGGCAGAAAATAGTGTTTAGAAAGAGCACCAGAAAAAATCTTGACCACCTATCAAAGAAGAGATCCGTACCGAGAGCGCTCTGTTTAATAAAGCCCTTTACGCATATAGACCGGTGGTGAATTAAAATTGGGTTGTTGCTGGGGCTGATTAGCCCAGGGAGCTTCTTGTACCATACGGTTGACATCATTCCATACGGAGGGCTCATCGTAAGCTTCTTCGGCCCTGCGTTCTGCTTCCCGATAGGCCCGTCGATCACGTTTATTCTGTTCAGCTTGTTCTCCAGCCTCCCGCTTAAACACCGCTTTTTGCAATGTAGAAATACGCATTTTTAAATTTTTCAACGTTCTTCTTTTATCATTGAAACGTTGATCACTTTTCTTAAAAAGCGCTAACACTTGATCTGAACATTGGCAGCTTGAAGGAACCCTCCAAACAATACGATGCCCTTCTTTTTCATCCCCTGATTTCCAACTCCCTTTTAGTTTGTTTACAATCAGTTCCTTGATAGCACCCAGATTATGTTCAGGTATTTTACTTATGCAATATACCCAGCTGTTATATTGATCAATTAAACGACCAACTTTTTCTATGGAAGCACGGGAAGATGGTATGGATGGTTTGGTACAGCTATCCGCAGGAAAGGTAAATTTTTGTATAAAACCCTTCGCTTTTTCAGCATCCGTGGGCTTTGGTCGGGGCCGGGTAACCACCTGTACAGCAGGCTTGGGGATTGCCTTGCTGGTGGTTGTGCCATTTGTACCCACAACCTTGTTATAACGTGCCTTCACTTCAGCTGAATAAAGTACGGCGCTGGCTAGCCACCCTGATCCATAGTTACTTTCAATACGGGAAAGGCCCTGGTTGGTTAATTGAACAATATGTACGGTCTGGTGTTCACCCGCTTTAATGCCGTGCTTCTGCCAAAAAGCCAAATCCATAATTTGGCAACGCAACCGATCCGCTTGCTGCAGAAGTTTTGTGGCCTCAGCCACTTGTTTTTGACGGGGGTTGCGGAGCTTACTTTCATATTCGCGAATAATCTTACGTAGTATCTCAGCTTTGGCCATAGAGGGGCAAAGCACCCCATGGACATAACGTCGGTCACCCGGTTTATTTTCCCGGTGGGCCACCAAAAGTTTACCATCATGGGGCTTTATGCCCTCTACAGGGGTGTAGTCCAAGACATGCTCTTCAAACCCCGTCATTTTTAATGTCCACTGCACAAGGTCCCTCTCCCACGTACCAACCGTGCTCGATGCCATGCCAAGGCCCAAGGCAACGCCCATCATGACAACCGCGATAAGACTGGCACCAAGATAATCTGACTGTGGAGAGAGAGGTGTCTTTTCAAGAAGTATGTGAAACAGGATCAAAAGACCCCCGGTTAACAACAATTCAGGCGTTTGTCCAAACCCCCAGGGCTCTTCACCCAACCACACCAAAACAAAACCAGCCCAGAAAAACGGCAAAATCAGCAACAACCAGAACCCAACTTTACTGAGGTAAAGACGGACCCCGGTTAATGAATTAGCATGTAATGGTTCCGATAAATCCTGATCTGCTGTATCAGATGATGCAAGGACTGTCTCTGAGCTAGAGATTTGCTGTAAGGCAGCCTCTTCATCCAGCTCATCCTCCTCCTGGTCTTCTGAAAAAAATATCAGAGCCTGACCTAGCTCTAATTCATCCCCTATATCGACGCAGATCTCTTCAATAACCCCTTTGTGTTGGGAACGGATTTCACCCACCCCATTCGCGGTTTCCACCACAACCACAACCTCACCGACAGCTATATTTGTCTGGCCATGGATAGGAATATAAACCACACGTGCAGGTAGATGGTCAGGGTTACTGCTATAGTTCAGAGAGAGCGTTACGGACATAAGTGCGAAGTTCCATTCATAAAAAAACCAGGTGAAAGAGGGTCTCCCCCTTTTAACCTCATCAGATCAATCGATCATTCTTATCTTTATATAAAAATCTGGCCTGTAAGGTGTGTCAACATGCCGAGGCATTTTTTATGTCATCAACTGAAGCCTCTGGGTGCCTCTTTTTTTAAAAAATCACATGCAAGCTCCCACGAGCAAGCCGTGTCACGACCTCTTCCAGCATAGGGTTGCTCTGCACACCCATCTGTTCAAGCATGCGTAGCAACAGATCCAAGCATGCGCTTAACTCAGATTAAGACATGCTTAAGTCAAACATTTCTCTGGTTTAAACCCACAACGCATTTGCATACATCATACCCTGCAACAACTTTTCAAGACGAATAAAATTCGATTGGAGCAAAAAAGGTATGAACACACATCAAGGAGAGACCACACGATTGGGCAGCGTCAAAAGCCATAGCTCCCCCACCGTTTAAACAGCCAGGATATGCTTTTTATGACCCCATGTTGATGGGGTTAGACACCTGTAAAACCATCCATACAGACGATGGAACAACATGGAGAGAGAGACAAGATAAGGAGCTTAATCGCGTTTGTGTTTACGACCATCCACAATAATACCTCTACTCAAAAAACAGATGCCGTAAGAAAACCTCTTAGAACCGAGCCAAGATCAGAGATAGGCATTCATTAACAAGAGAACATTTCAGCTCTTTTTTAATAGCATTTTATTGGTTTTTGAACGGCTTTCCCCAACAGATGTTACGCGGATTGCGCGCAGATCATCCACAGGGCATTGGTTCTCACAGATCCCACAGCCGATACACAGATCTGGTTCAACATAGGGTTGTTTCAACGGGACAGATTTTCCATGGCGGTCTTGAACATGAATTTTTTTAAACCAAATGGCTTTGGGTGAGGTCGGACAAACCTCTTCACAGACAATACAAGGGGTCTGCATAGCCCAAGGCAGGCAACGCCCCCGATCAAAAAAGGCCGTACCCAGTTTAGTGGGGTGTTCAAAGGGTTTGGCCCCCACTTTTTCTGCCACACTAATGGGACGGATCGCCGCTGTTGGGCAAACTTGACCACACAGGACACAATGGTGCTCACAATACCCTATTTGATTGTTCAGAACGGGGGTCCAAATACCTTCAAAGCCCCCCTCCAACAGTGCAGGTTGTAAAACATTGGTCGGGCAAACCCGCATGCACGCTTCACACTTGATACAACGGGCTAAAAAATCCTCTTCTAACAAAGAACCAGGGGGACGAATAACCTTTTCATGAGAGAGCGTGCGTCCTGAAGCACTACGTTGAATCATCGGAACCATAACAACAGTCGCTACCGCTGTTTCCACCACCCGGCGGCGGCTGATATCCAGTGGTTGGTGGGCTGAACTCTTTGCTTCAGGCAAGCCAAAGTGCAGAGAACCTTCAGGACACGCCTCAATACAGTTCATACAGGCATGACACTCACTGATCCTTAGTTCACCTTGGGGATCACACGCGCCCTGACAGTGCCACTGACACTTATTACACCCGGTACAGGTCTCTAGATTACGATGGATGCGATAGGGAGCCCGCAGCGCCAACAACCCAAGCAATGCCCCCAAAGGACAGAGAACACGGCACCAAAAACGGGGGATAAACCGGTTGGCCAGTATAATCCCAACAAAAAGCCCACCGATGAAAACCGCGCCCTGGAAGAGAGGAGTATTGGTGTAGGGGCCTAAACCAGTCATATGATGCCAAGCAGGGAGCACAGCCGTGGTAAAGGAACGTACCATCAATGCGACAGGATCCATCCAGCCAATTTGTAGCATGCCAAAAGCAGCGGCAATCAACATCACCAGCAAGATAAGATATTTTAAACGAAAGATGGTGCGGTAAGCATTGAGCTTTGTGGCATCCACCCCTCGTCGTTTAGAAAAAAGCCAACCGGTGAATTGGTTTAGAATACCAAGAGGACAGATCCAGGAGCAGAAAAAACGCCCATAGTAAAGGGTAGCCACAACCAGTATGAGAGCCACCGACAACCCACCATAGAGGGTGCCACTGGTCAAAACTGTCGCAAGGGCTGTTAAAGGATCGATAGAGAGCAGCAGGTCGCTGGCATACCCTTTAAGATGCTTAAAATCACTGATCCACAGTAGCCATAGGAACAGGCCAAAGAAAAAAACCGCATAGATACGACGTATGCTGCGCAGTCCTAACACACCCCTACCCCACTTGCCGCTCAACCCAGTTGAGCGCCTTCCAATCCACCTGCCCCAGACCCCGTTCTTGGGCCATATTTAGATAAGGCACCTGATCCGGTGTTAAATCCAGGAAGTTAAGCCCATAGCTATCTAAAGCCACCTCATCCGTTGCTGCAACCAATGTATTTTCCAAAGAAACATCGGCTAAGTTCCCCCCTGTGGGACCATTACGCATCAGTACGCGGGTTGCATCCATCACCGTTAGCGTTGGTTTAACCGCTGAAGCCAGATCGACAATAGAGGTATGAATTTTTTGGTGTAAACGGTTGCGGCGCCCACCAATCACCCCATAGTGATTTTTCATCGAGAGCGTACAGTTGCTTAAAGAGTGGTGTTTAACAATGGGTAGATTAATGACCCTAGCCACCTGATGCATAACCTTCATGACTGGCCATACACCAAGGATCTCCCCCCCCATGTCCGTTTGAATAAAATCCTCTTTACTGGGAATTAAAACCTGAGCACCAGCTTCTTGGGCCGCTTTTTCAATGCCAGAACGGAAAAAACAACGGGCTGGATCGTTCAGGGAGAGGTCTGCCACAAAAACCTGCTTGGCACCAGCATCACGACATAAACGCACCATAGCCGATACCAACTCAGGACCAGTATTGGCCGCTTGCTCAGGAAAGCGATCCCACCCCACATTAGGCTTTAGAAGGACGGATTCCCCTTTTTGCACAAACCGCCCCATCCCCCCCAAACGTGCCAACGCTTCTGAAGCCATGGCCCAAACATCCTGCCCCCGGGTAATGGCCAAAATAGGATAGTGCTTGCTATCCTCAACCCGGTAGTTGGGTAAGGTGAGCACCTTTTCCCGGCTGGCTCGCATGGGTTGATCACTATAGAGCAGCCCACCAGTTGCAACGGCCCCAACCGCCAAACCGGTGGTTATCAAACCATCCCGTAAAAACAGGCGGCGGGTTTTTCCTTCACCTTTAACCTTTCGTTTTTTGGTCATGGCGGTTCACCTTGTTGCAGTTTTGACCACATACGGTGCAGTGCCGCTAAGTGCAGATCTGAAGGTTCTGTCCATACCCCCCAAAAATGGTCATGGAAGGCGACAAAAAACCAGCTACCTTCATAAGGATCTTCCACCACCGTATAAGGCATCTTCTGGTAATGCCTGGCGTGAAACGGAATTTCCTCTGCCCCATAGAACTGCTGCATGTGGAGAATGGTTTGATCAAGCAGGTCCTGAGGCTGCCGCATAAGAAAAGCCTTAAAACGCTGCTTTTTCTCACCAAAACTGCGCTCCACCACCCCCTTCAAAAAGTCCAACCCATGGTAGTCACTGCGGATATAGTGAAGGCTATGCGCTTGGCCAAAGTCAGGAAAAGGAAAATGCAGTGCCGTCCCTTGCCCTTCCAAAGCATTTGCCAACAGGGTGGAAGCCTGCAGAAGGTCCACGGAGCGCTCAAAACGGTTTACTTTGATAAAGTAAGGACCCCGAATAAACAGCAGCTGGTTATCAGAGGCATATCCCATCTCCCCAACCGTAACGGACCGGGTCTGCTCACCCACCTCATCTTGCAAAATACCAAAAGCCTGTATGGCGGACCCCATATGGTATAGGTCAACCACCATCTGCGGTTGTTCAACCCCCTTTGCCGCAAACTCTACAACCTGCAAACGTTCAAAACCGGCTGAAATATAAGCTTCTGCATGACCATTGATGTACTCATAAAGGTTGGCTTCGTTATAATGACGTACCTCACCCAAACGGGACATGTGCAACAGCTGGCTGGGGATGCTACTTTGTTGGACCTGAGTTTCCGGCCCCTTTTGCATAAAAGAGCTATCCCGCTCAGGAACATGGCGTTGACCATGCCACCAAATCCCCATTACCAAGAGCGGTAATAAACCGATTAAAGCTGCGCGCACCCAGCCAGCGGGTTGCGGTATCTCCCCCTGAGCCCCTGACACCACTCTATCCCTCCAAGGTCAACATACGATGCGCAGCACTTAACGAAGCCTGGACGGGTAGACCATAGCTGCACTGATCCCGACAGGCAGCCTGTTCACATTGAACACACGCTTCGGCATTGATGGGAAGTTGGCTATAGAGCTGCATCGCCTTTTTCTCATCCCCATAATCCTCAAAATACATCCGTTGACGGAGGATTTCCCCAACAGGCACACCAGCACTGCAACTGCTTTCACAATCACTACAACCCGTACGGCAGTATTGATGACCATAGAGTGCCGCGTAGTGATCTAGAGCTTGCTGATCGGCACCGGCAAATGGTTGGCCGGAGGCCCCTAAATAAAGGTCCAGCTCTTGGGTTTTGCGGAAGCTAATCACCAACCCAGCCACCTGAGTATGTTTTAATACCCACTTAAAAGCCGCTTGCTCAAAACGCCCAGGCTCCATATCACCACCGCTGGCTTTGGCTCCGGCCAGGGTTTTCATGGCAATAACCCCCACGCCTTTAGCCTGCGCGGTATCCAACACCTCTTTTAACCGGGGAAAACGCATAAAATTAAAGGCGGGCATGATGATGTCATAGTGGCCACTCTTGACAGCTGACAACATCAAGCTCTCCATATTATAAGGACCATGACTGGAAGTCGCTAAGTAGCGCACCTTGCCCTCTTGTTTAAGTTGCGCATAGGCCGCCAGCATCTCAGGATCATTCAGACGCTGTTGTTCTTTCTCCAAACTTCGCTCTCCACCCATAGCATGGGTAAAAACCACATCGATATAGTCCGTGCCCAAACGTTTGAGGCTACCCTCTACCGCGGAAATATATTCAGCTTTGCGCGTACCAAACGGTAAATGGTGGCTGGGCTGGCAAAATTTAGAGGCGATAATCAGCTTATCGCGTTTTTTATATTTGGCCAGCGCTTCACCAATGGCCTCTTCACTGGGGCCATAGTCAGGGGATGTATCAATATAATTCACCCCACGGTGGATTGCCCGCAGTACCAAGGAACCACTGCGTAAACGCCCAGCACCAAAACTGATATCGCTCATCTTGATGTCAGTTTTCCCGAGTTTGCGATACTGTTGAATGCGAGGACGCTTCATACCCGCTTGAGCAGGTTCGGGCAAAAGCGTGGTGGCAACCGCGGCACCCGCGGTGGTGATCGATCCTTTAATGAATGTACGACGCTTCATTGTAGAGACTCCCAACCAAAAATCAGCACGATGGTAATGTGGCCCAAACTACAGCATACCCCCTTCAAAACTTGATCCAAAACAAAAACACACCTTTCATCCCGAGGAATTCAGACATAAACCACAATCATCCTGAAAAAACCGTAGCATGCCTTCAAAAAAAAACTCAGTGTGATAGAATGCATTTCTAATAAAAAAAACAACTTCTGTGCATCAGGGCACAAACCAGAGCACTCATTGAGTACGGTTATCCGTAAAGCTGGACATATCGGACCATAAAAAGGTCGATCAAATCCAGATTGTTCTGTGGGGTTTACTTGCTGGGGGGGTGTGGCCATCACTGCCATGCCATGTGGGTGTGAGCGAACTGGAAAGCAATCAACATCAAATACTGCAACAGGTGTTTGCCAATCTTTCGGTAGCTGCCTTTGCCATTGATAAAAACCATCAGGTTATCTTGTGGAATAACGCCTGTGAGACCTTAACGGGTCTCAAAGCATCGGAGGTCATTGGTACCCGAGATCACTGGCGTGGCTTTTACAAGGAACCCCGCCCCTGCCTAGCCGATACACTCCTTGCAGATGGGCTGGAAGAGGCTGTTAAGATCTACCCACATGTACAAGCTTCCAGCGCAGTCCAAGGTGGACTGCATGCTGAAAACTGGTGCCTGAACCGCAATGGTCAAAAACTGTATCTGCTGTTTGAGGCGGGCGAAATTCGTGATGCCGATGGCACCCTGCTGGCTGTTGTGGAAACCTTACGTGACACAACCCAACCCAAGCTCCTTAATGATATTCAGCAAGCTGTCAGCGCCATTATGGATCTCTCCATCAATGCTAAAAGCATGGATGAACTCCTGGAACGCTCTCTTGCTCTGGTTTTGGATAGCCCGTGGATGACACTGGAAGAGATGGGCTCCATCCATCTCCGTGATCGTGAACATACCAAACGCCTTATCCTCAAAGCTTCGCAAGGATTACCTGAATCTATTGCCAATGCTTGCCGCATTACAACACTGGGGCACTGTCTCTGCAGTCAAGCTGTCGAAAAAGCATGCATTATCTTTGCTGAGACCCTGGATGATATGGGAAAGGAATTTCACGAAGGCCTACCCAGTTATGGGCACTACTGTGTCCCCATACATGCCCACGGTGATGTTTTGGGGGTGATGAACATTTATACCCCTGAAGGGCATACGGCCCTCCAAGGTGAAATTATCTTTTTGGAAAATATTGCCCAAGCCTTGGCCAATGGTATTGAACGGTGGCTGGCAGAAAAAGCTGTACAAAAAGCCAAAGCAAACCTCTCTAAGGCCGAAGGTATCGCCAAAATGGGGAGTTGGAGCTGGGCTTTGCAAGAGGGGCAGCTGCATTTTTCTGATGGTAGCCTCAAACTACTGAGCTTAAGTGATCAAGAGCGGGATGTGGGGTTAGAATCCCTACTAAGTCGTTATGATGAAGCTGGACAGCGCCACCTGCTCGAAACATTAGGGGCCATTGCCCTGGATGAAGATGAAGATCGCTTTACCGTTGAACAAACCATGATCAACAGCTCGGGGGAAGAGTGGTATATCCTGGCCATGGGGGAGATCATTCGCAACGATCAGGGTAAAGCCATACAGATTATTGGCGCCATGCGGGATATTACTTCCCGTAAACGGGCTGAAGAGGTGACCCAGCTCTTAGGCCGGGTCATGGGTGGCTCGATGAACGCCATCTACATTTTTGACTCGCGTTCACTGAAAATGCTTCAAGTCAGTGATGGTGCACGGCGTCGCTTACGCTACTCCCATGATGAACTTACAGAACTGGTTTTTACCGAATTAATTCCAGAAATGGATCCTGCGGCGTTCAAGGAAGATCTAGCCAAACTACTCAATCATGAAGAAGAGCGCATTGTTTTTGAAACCCGCATGTTCAATAAAGAGGGAAAATCCCGGCCGGTAGAGATCCGTCTACAGCTCTCCCATGGTGAACAGCCCCCCGTTTTTGTTGCCGTTGCCACCAATATTTCCAAACGTTTGGAAGAGAAAGAAAAACTACAAAAACTTGCCCACTTTGATGCACTTACAGGCCTACCCAACCGCATGTTATTTAATGAACGTATGGATCAGGCCATCTCCCACGGGCAGCGTAAAGGGGGGGAAATGGCGCTGATGTTTTTAGACTTAGATAAGTTCAAACAGGTCAACGACACTCAGGGACATGATGTTGGTGACATGCTGCTTATTGAAGTATCCAAGCGCATTTCAGGCTGCTTGCGCAGCAACGATACGGTGGCCCGCTTGGGGGGGGATGAGTTTACAGTAATCCTAAAAGATCTTGCCTCAACAGAGGAACCCGCCATTGTTGCTCAAAAGATTATTGAGCTCATGCGAACCCCCTTTATATTGGGCAAACATACTGCCCATATCGGTACCAGTGTCGGCATTAGTCTCTTTCCCCAACATGGTGAGGATCTAGAGACACTGACCAAACGGGCCGATTTAGCCATGTACGCGGTGAAAAATTCTGGCCGCAACAACTTCCGCTTTTACGATCCCTCTATGGATGAAACATAAGTAGGAAAAAGAAAGGTTTCAATTGATTGAACCTGCTTAAGGCTTAAGCACTCCTATGTTAGAATGGTGCACGGTTTTGCCCTTACTAACTTCGGGAGCTCTGCTTCATGTCTGGTGCCCTTGTACCGTTTCGATCTTACTTATGTGTACTGCTAATAGCGGCAGCATCTCTACTGCTTCCTCTATCTATAGCACAGGCTCAGCAAACCATATCCCCTTCTGAAGTTTTTCGTGAAGCTCTGCAGATTGAAAAAGAGCTGGAACTGCTTCTTGAACACTTTGATATTCAAGAAAACAAAAACGCCACACACCGGTTTAAAGTTGATCTTGAACCCCGCCATGTTTGGCAAAAATCCTACTTTATTCTCGTAAAACTTAATGTTTTCCGAGCTAAAAATGGCTTACCGAGGGTTCCCCCCAATGCCATGCAACCGGTACAAAAGTTAGACCCTGTACTGGTTTATGAGCAGACCCAGCGTATTCTTACTGAAATTGCCATTATCAAAACACGCCTGGGTATTGAAATTAAGACGTCAAAACCAGAACCGGTAACGGGCAAAAAACCCATTGATGTGTTTAATAAACTCCATGGAATTTCTCTTAAAATGGAAATCCTTAATGATGCCCCCATCAGTCCCTCCCTTGTGTTTAGTGAGGTGATGCGCATCTATGAAGACAGTAACAGCATACTGCGAAGGCTCCAGTTAGAAGACCCCACCTTTCCCCCTGCAAAGATGGAAAGTGTAACCCCACAGAACTCTCTTGAAGCAGCCTTTGAACTCCTTAAGGAGATCCAGCGTTTGCAGCGAGACCTGAGCATACCACGCACAGACTTTTCGCCTTTTATGAAATGGGATGAGATTATACCTGCCGATGTTTTTAATATGGTTGGTATGTCACTAGCCGAACTACAGACCATTAAAACTGCTCTGGAACTCAATAATACTGTGACGCCTCAGGCCAAAGTTTATACCGGCAAAAAACCTGCCGATGTTCATCAACTCCTACGCTGGATCACCCGTAAAGTACGGCTCATCCAGTCATTACGCTAAGGAGAGGATGACATGTCTGAAACACACGACAAAAAATCTTCTATATTCTCTTTTTTCAGCCATCTGGGTGTAAGAGCAAAGTTTACCATGCTTTTTTACTCTGTGGTGATCCTCTCCCTGGCTGCAGTTGGTTATTATGGCTACTCCAACGCCAGCGAAGCTTACCGGGATAAAGCAAAAAATCAAGTTGCCAGCCGTGCAGATGCGGTCACTCAATCCATAGAAGATTATCTGCGTGGTGTACCCAACGATCTACGCTTTGTCTCCCACTACTATGCCTTGAACCGATACTTGTACTGGAATGATCTGGGGGTAACCGATAAAGCCTCCCGCTGGAAAGCCGCGGCTATGGATACTTTCCGCGCGTTTTTAAGCTCCAGAGATGATTATTATAAGGTTCGTTATCTAGATAATCGGGGCATTGAGCAGATTAAAATTCGCTACGATGTCGATACGGGAAAAGTCAGCTTTGGTGAAGAAGAACGTATTCAGAACAATCATCAGGCCGATTACTATCAACAACCTCTATCCATGGACCGTGGCGGGCTGTATGTCTCTACACTCAACCTGAACAAAGAGTTTGGCAAGATTGAAAAACCCTATGTACCCGTTATTCGTTTTGCCCAGCCAGTGTACGGCGATAACGGTGTTAAATATGGGGTGGTGGTTATTAATGTGTTGGCGGACACCTTTTTAGACTTTCTTCGTCAGGCCAATACCGATGAACACAGCCACTATTATCTAATCTCTGCCAAAGGTGACTATTTTCACCATCCGGATGAGGAGAAAAGTTGGAGCCATTTACTGGGTAATCCTGCTAACTTTCTCAGTGACCACCCAGAGGTTTACGCCCAGATCAAAAGCAAAGAGCAAGGGGCTTTTGCTTGGGAAGAGCACCTTATAAGCTATAAACGTATCTATCCTAATCCGCTAGACCGTCATAATTACTGGTATCTGATTGGCATGGTTGATGGGACCGAGGCCCTGGCCCAGCGCAATACCTTTGTCACCATTTTCTTTGCCATTGTTGCCTTAACACTTCTCGCTGTCGTAATTGCCAGTCGTTATTCCATTGGCTCTATCATCTCCCCGATGACCAGAATGACTGAACAGTTGGAATCACTAGGCAAAGGTCAGGTGACCAACCAGGGCATTAACTATCCCTACCACGATGAAATGGGGCGCATGTTAAGCTCCACAAAAGAAGTGATGCAAAACATGCAACTTCTTACAGACCAGGTCAATACCATTGCCAGTGGTGACTACTCCAGCAGGGTACAGATACTCTCAGAGCATGACCTTCTTGGAAATGCCATTAATAATATGACCTGTGCCTTACAGAACAACGAGCATGAACAACGGCACCGACAGTGGCATAGCGGTGGTTTGACAGAGCTTAACCAATCTCTATCCGGGGATTTAACTTTGGAGGAGCTGACCCAGCGTGCCATTGATTTTGTCAGCCGTTATGTGCATGCAGGCCGAGGTGCGCTTTATGTCATGGAGGCGCAGGAAAATCAGAAGAAACCACTTCACCTGACCGGCCGTTATATGTTCAACCAAAAAGATGAACGGCACCCCTATTTCTCTATGGGGGAAGGTACCGTTGGGCAAGTTGCACAACAGCAACAGCCTCTACTGCTTACTCAGCGCTCTAAAGCCGATACCCATATTCATAGTGGGGTAGCTCATTTAGTCGCTCAAAGCAGCTACACCATTCCTCTGCTTTTTGAATCGCGCTTGCAAGGTGTCTTAGAAGTCGCTGTCCTGGATGAGCTGGATAACAACCAGCGCCAGTTCTTGGATGAAGCCGCACATATCATTGCCGCCACACTGTTTACAACCTTGCAACGTGAACGTATTGCCACATTACTGGAGCACTCAGAAGCGGCCACCCGTCAGGCCGAAGCCCAAAGCCGTCAATTGCAAGAAGCCAATGCTCAAATGGAAGAGCAGCAACAACAGCTGCAGCAACAGACCGAAGAGTTGCAACAAAGCAATACACAAATGGAGGAACAGCAGCAGCAGTTGCAGCAGCAGTCTGAAGAGCTACGCCTGAATAATGATGCCCTGCAACACTCCCAAGAGGCACTTAACCTACGCGCTCAACAGCTGGAAGAGGCCAATCAGTACAAGTCTGAGTTCATGGCAAATATGTCCCATGAACTCAGGACTCCTCTCAATGCCATCATCTTAATATCCAATTTAATCTCTAGAAATGAAGAAGGCACCATTGATGCTGAGACCGTGGAACGGGCACGGGTCATGTATAATGCCGGTAATGATCTGCTACGTTTGATTAATGATATTCTTGATCTCTCAAAAGTAGAAGCTGGCCGCATGGAGGTCTACCCTGAGAGTATTGCCAGTCGAGAGATATTAGAAGAGCTGGAAAAACTGTTCCGTGAAACCGCCCAGGAAAGTCGTGTCACCTTTAAGGTAGAAGACGACTTGCAGAGCTACTTTGTCAGTGACCGTCAGAAGGTCATTCAAGTTTTACGAAATCTGCTTTCAAACGCCTTTAAATTCACCCCTAAGGGTACGGTCACACTTAAACTGGAAAATACGGATCACCCCCGATGTCCTATCCGTTTAGCTGTGATCGATACCGGTATTGGTATTCCTAAAGATAAGCTGAAACATATCTTTGAAGCCTTCCGTCAGGTCGATGGTTCTGTCTCCC
The DNA here is from genome assembly GCF_036689865.1 of Magnetococcus sp. PR-3. Taxonomy (NCBI): domain Bacteria; kingdom Pseudomonadati; phylum Pseudomonadota; class Magnetococcia; order Magnetococcales; family Magnetococcaceae; genus Magnetococcus; species Magnetococcus organivorans. The sequence continues at coordinate 56,866 of NZ_JBAHUQ010000032.1, read as the reverse complement.
GCCAGTATGGTGGAACGGGATTGGGGCTCTCCATTACCCAACGTTTTGCTCAGATTTTAGAAGGCGAAGTGGAACTACAGAGCGAAGAAGGAAGTGGCAGTACCTTTGCCCTACTTTTGCCTCAGGATGAAGCGTTACTTCCTCTCGAACCCGAACCACAGATTGTCCAAACAGATCTTGAGTCTGTTGTGTTTGATGATAGAGACCCCAGCCCTGTTGAGGGGCAGGCCATCTCTTCTACCGAACCACTTTCTGCAGCATCCAGTCAGGATATCTCCCCAGACAGTCAAAAAATTCTGGTCATTGATGATGATCCTCTATTCTTGGAGAACATTGCTCACCTCAATCTCGCACAAGGTTTAGGTACCCTCTCTGCTCAAACAGGGCAAGAGGGGTTGGTTTTGGCGCAAAACCACCATCCTGTGGGTATTATTCTTGATCTTGTACTGCCAGACTTACGCGGAGAAGAGGTGCTGGAACGCTTAAAAACCAGCCCTGAGCTACGGCACATACCTGTCTATATCATCAGTGCACATGACAAACAGCGGGCCTTAATGGACCAGGGTGCCATCGGCTTTTTGCAAAAACCGGTGAGTGATGCACAAATTGCATCAGCCCAAAGGGCACTGTTACAGCGGGTCACCGCCAACTACCATACACTGTTAATTTTGGAAGGTCCGGCATTACAGCAAGATTTGATTGTTGAAAAAACCATGAGCTATGGTGCTCAACAGGTGGTAACACAAGATCCTACAGATGCCTTAAAGCAGTTGGCCCGTCAGCCTTTTGATCTCTTTCTAACCGACTATGATCTGCAGGGTATGGCGTGTGTTAATTTGTGTCAGCAATTGCGACTAAGACAGCCAGATTTACCGATCATTATCTACAGCAGCACAACGCTGAGCGAAGAGCAGTTAGGAGAGCTGCACCGTTTTACCGATGATATTATCCAACAAGCCCCTAAAGCCAGCCAACGTATCTTCCGTAGTATTGAGCGTTTTCTATCATCGGCAAGCTCTGAAACAAGCCCTGCGTCTTCCTCGATCCCGACCCCACTGAGCCCACAAAAAAGGCTGGATGGTCAAACCATCTTGGCGGTGGATGATGATCCGAGAAATCTCTTTGTCCTTTCGGCTTCATTGGAGCAAAACGGAGCTAGAGTGCTCAAAGCTCTTAATGGGCTAAAAGCTTTAGAGATGCTGGAACAGCACCAAGTTGATCTCATTCTCATGGATATCATGATGCCTGAAATGAATGGTTATGAAGCCATGCAGAAAATCCGTAAAAACCCACTCCATAGCAAGCTCCCTATTATTGCCTTAACAGCAAAAGCCATGAAGGAAGATCGACAACAGTGCCTGGAAGCTGGTGCCAACGACTACCTATCCAAACCCGTGGACTATGAAATTCTTGTCAACATGGTTCACGCTTGGATCCAAAATGAGTCATGAGCCTCTCTGTTGAACAGCTTCCTCATGGGCAGAAGCAGATCAATGTTTTAGGTAAGATTGATCCCGAGCTTGAAACAGCCCTGTTGGTCGCGTTGGAAGCCCCGTGTTCAGGGCCTATGGAGATTATCTTTTATGATGCACCGACCCTAACGGTTGCCATACTCAAAGCCTTAGTTATCCTGCAAGCCCAGGCACATGGTGTGGTGATCATTGCCTACCACCCAAACCTTGTTCAAGATCTACATCGGTTAGGTTTGCCTTGCCGTTTTAAAGGGATGATCCGCAAAGATCATCAGCCCAGCCCTATTCAAGCGCTTGCAATAGGGGGCTCTACCGATAGTCTCGACAAACTTCTCAATATTGTTGCCCTACTCCCTGTGAGCCAGTGCGTCCTGTTTGTCATTCAACACATATGTGAAGATAGGCTCTCCTATCTCGATCAGCTCCTTCAAAGTCGTACGGACTACCGTATGGTTGTACCACATCATCTATCTCCTCTTGAACCTGGCACCATTTATGTTGCCCCACCTGGCTTAAATATGCGGGTTGCACATGGTTTAATCTATGTTACAGAAGATGCTAAACAGGACTATGCCAGACCATCCATAGGGGTGCTATTTGAGTCTTTGGCACGGGAGTTCGGGCCTAAACTTTTGGCGGCACTGCTCTGCGGAGAGGGTAGAGATGGTGTCGATGCCATGGGCTTGATTAAACAGTTGGGGGGGTTAGCTCTGGTTGAGCAAGGATCTGACTGTTCCGCGACATCTATGGTAGAAAGTGCCGTGGTGGAGGAGAAGTTTTCACTGGTTCTCTCTTGGCAAGAGATCGCCAGTTTTTTTGCCGCTGCAGCACAACCTGAACTTCCTGCCAGCAGTGCGCTAATCGATACCTTTTTACAGGGGGTCGAAAGTCGCTATGGCTACGCGTTTAAAAACTATGCCCCTGGCACTTTGCAACGTCGGGTACAAAAAATCATTTCTGAATCAGGCATGGACAATTTTTTCCACTTTCAGAAAGAGGTTCTCACTAAAACAGGTTGTTTTGAACGCTTGTTCCAAGCTTTTTCCATTGGCGTTACACATTTTTTCCGACACCCTGAACAGCTCGACCACCTGCAGACCTATCATTTTCCCTACCTTCAGAGCTTTCCTCATTTGCGTATTTGGGTTGCAGGTTGTGCTACCGGTGAGACCTGCTACAGCTTGGCGATTCTTCTTCATGAAGCCGGGCTTCTACCCCGTACCCAGATATACGCCACAGACATTAACCCCATTTTTTTGCAACAGGCACGCAACGGGCTCTATCCCCTATCCGGACTGTCCGAAGCCAGCCAAAATTATCAATTCAGTGGTGGTCGTTACCATTTTGAAAACTATATCCATCAACATGGCCCTTTTTACGCGATGGATCCGATGCTTCAGGATAAAATCCTTTTCTGTCAGCATTCACTAGCAAATGATGGTGTTTTCAATACGTTCCAGTTGATTTTATGCAGTAACGTTATTATCTACTTTAATCGAACATTGCAAACAGAAGTCATGGATCTTTTTTCTCGCTCTTTGCATAAAGATGGGTTACTCATGCTCGGCCCTAAGGAAGGGCTAAGTGGAGGTGATGGAGAGAGGCATTTTAAAGCTGAAAATGCTAAAATGCGTATATACCGTTTAAAACTGTAGCCTTGGATACTTCTTTTGTCTGACTTTCACTATCATATCTTGGTTGTAGACGACACCTCAGCCAACCGTTTTACACTCAAAGCTGTGCTGGCTAAACTTGAGCATGCCATTGTGCTTGAGGCTGATAGTGGAGAACAGGCCCTAGTGGTCACCATTGAACAGAAGGTAGATTTAATTCTGCTGGATATTCAAATGCCAGGCATGGATGGTTTTGAGACAGCTCGCCTACTTAAAATGTCTGAAAGTACGCGAGAGATCCCCATTATCTTTATTACCGCCGTTTATAAGTCAGAATCCTTTGCCAAGCAGGGTTACCAGGTGGGGGCTGTTGACTACCTCACCAAACCCATTGACGAAAATCTGTTGCTCAACCGTATATGGCACTACACCCGCCTTTTTCAGCGCGAAAAGAGCTTGCAACGCACGCTTGATGAGTTACACCAGAAAGATCAAGCCTTACAGTACGCCAACAAACGTCTGGAACATACCCTTTTAGAACGTACTGTGGAGCTGGATCGTGCCACTGATGCCATCATATCAGCCAACGCTTTTGGGGATATTATTTTCTGGAACCACGGTGCAGAACGGATGTTTGACTATGACAAGGAAGAGATTTTAAAATCTCCTCTCACTCGCTTAATTCCCCACCATCTGCACGCCCGCTTTACAAAAAACTTTCAGGAAGTCATAAGTGATGGGGAGCTAAAAAGCCCGGATAGCATTTTTGAATTTACAGGTCTGCGTGCCAACGGACAGTCTTTCCCCATTGAGATCTCCATCTCTTTTTTTGGGGGGGAGGAGCATCAGTTTTTCTCAGCTGTGGTGCGTGATGTCAGCCAGCGCAAAGCGATTGAAGCCCAGCTTCGTCAAGCAAAACAGGCTTCAGAGTCGGCCAACCGGGCCAAAAGCACATTTTTGGCAACCATGTCGCATGAAATTCGCACCCCTCTCAACACTATTTTAGGCATGGGGCAACTGCTGGAAGAGACCGAACTTTCAGAGATGCAGCAGTGGTGTGTCAATATTTTAGGAAACTCAGGTAAAACCCTACTGACCTTAATTAATGATATTCTTGATCTTTCTAAAATTGAAGAGGGCCAACTTTCTCTGGAGTATACCTCATTTGACCTTCCAAAATTGCTGAGCGAGACCCTGGAACTGTTCGCCTATACAGCACTGGAAAAAGGGATTGAGCTGAGACATCGTTTTGATGATACGCTGCCACAATGGGTCATGGGAGACCCCACCAGACTACGCCAAGTCTTGTTGAACTTATTAGGTAATGCCGTCAAATTCACCAAACAGGGACATGTGCAATTTTCCGTTCGCGTACAAAAAGATCATACCCTGTACTTTGCCATTCTTGATACAGGGCCAGGCATACCCGAAGAGCGCCAACAAGAAATATTTTGCCCCTTCACCCAAGCAGACTCAAGCACCACACGTAAACATGGTGGTAGCGGCTTAGGGTTGACCATCTGCCGACGCTTAATTGAGCTTATGAAGGGTCAAATACAGTTAACAAGTGAACTAAACAAAGGCTCTACATTTAGCTTTTACCTACGCTTAGACCCTGCCAGTCCAGATCAAATTCCACTCCCAAAACCCAAGATCGAGGCTCACGACAAGCTTAGTGAGCAAATAAACCAAAATGCCCTCACCATTTTGGTTGTCGATGATTCCGATGATAACCGTATTTTAATTGAAGCCTTTTTAAAGAAAAGCCCCTATCGGCTGATTATGGCAAGCAATGGTCTTGAGGCTTTACAACAGTTTAAAAAACAAAAATTTGATCTTGTCTTAACTGATATTCAAATGCCTGTTATGGATGGTCATGAGTCTATTCGTTTAATGCGTAGCTGGGAAGCCAGCCAAAACAACCAGAGCCGAACACCCATTGTGGCCCTGACCGCTCATGTGATGAAAGAAGAAGCTGAGCAAATTCGTCACGTAGGTGGAGACCTGCACCTAAGCAAACCCATCCAAAAGAGCCGGTTGCTGGAAGTTATTCAAGATCTTACCAGCAACTAACGATCTTCTTGAGCAACACGGCCTCAACCCACGCTACCCTCATATTTATTCAATAGGATAAAAGGTTCCCAAGGCTACCTGTGATCGGTATGCTTGCCCTCTTTTTAATACCCACTAAGGATCATGTTGCTGATGGCTGCCAAGAAAAGTCCAACCGACCTGCTTATACAACGCATGACGGCTCTACAAACCCGCATAGATCATGCCTCAGCAGAGCTCAAAGAGGCGACCTCTGAAGCTAAGCAGCTACTTGGAGAAGCCAAGCAACTCCTCTCAGAACAGGCCCTCATGGACCTTATGGGTGGAAAGCCCTCTCTCCAAGAGCCACAACACACAGACCCTCAACCGCCCTCGCCTCAAACCGGCAAGGCGGAGCCTCAAGCAGGCAATGAACAAAAAGGCTTGTTTGATACATCTTCAGCGGATACTGAGCCCGTTATTATTTATACGGATGGGGCGTGCAGCGGTAACCCTGGACCAGGTGGATGGGGTGTTCATGGCCAATTTGGGGATCAAGTACGCAACCTACAGGGCTGGTCAAGCAATACGACGAACAACCGTATGGAAATGCTTGCCGCGATTCATGCCTTGGAACCTATGGCTGCAGGCAGCCGGGTAACCTTAATTACAGACTCTTCTTATGTGAAAGATGGCATCACCAAGTGGATTCATGGCTGGAAGAAAAGAGGTTGGAAAAAGAGTGATGGCAAACCTGTCCTCAATACCGACCTTTGGCAACGCCTTGATGCGGCACGTCAAGAGCTGGATGTGACCTGGAAGTGGATTAAAGGTCATGCCGGACATGAGGGCAACGAAAAAGCCGATCAACTGGCTGTTTCAGCTATTACCAAAGGCAAATCAGGTCAGTTGCAAGAGGACCCTGCAGGTTAACAGGGTTTTCTTTTCCTGGGGGGGGGATCCCCCCAGCAACTGTTGAGAGATATTTGTTTGATATGATCAGCTTGTACCTAAGCCTAAATGACCACTCAATCGCTTAGTATACCGATCAAACCACCGACTCTCTTTCCACCTAGGCTCTCCTAATCACAAAGTAGACTGGTACAGGTGCGTGGGTTGGTATTACGGTAGTTGCGAGCATCCCCCAAAGTTGGTTTTTTGGGGTAAATACGTGGTGCAGGGCTGCCTAAACTCGGTTTATCATAAGGAGATCTCGCGGGAATAGGATTGTAGGTACCCGTTGCATAGTTATAAGAGCCTGTAGCAGGCCCATAGCCTTTATGAGTCCAGCTATAATCGTTACCTTCATTATAATAACCCTGAGCATACACAGGCCCCACCACAAACAAAAACAGAAAAAACATGAATGACCTAGCCATACCACACCACCTTTTGTTGTTTTGGTTGTATTTTGGCTATTTTCACCTCGTGTGCTACAGGAGTCAAGTCCATTCCTTACAACTTTTAGCGTTTCTCTCAAAAAAACAAAAACTCTTTGACATGGTACTCCATCAACATCATCAGAATTATTCATGATATATCTCATATATAACGCTAAAAACAGAGGACTGGAAAAAACTAAACCTCAAAAAAAAAAACATCTTAACATCTCCACCCTCGACGCATAATAGTGCAGGGACGACTCCACACACACCAAGGAAGGCATTGATTATTTCATCCGCAGTTGAAATGTATCTATCGTGGAGACATGGTCCATTTTCATCCATAAAGAGACCAGTTCTACGACAAGAAATATGACCTCGTCTTTTTTGCATCACGCTGCACGAGCCCTACGGCTTAGCTGACCATACCGGCTACGATAAATTGACCGTGATGAATACATGGTAAAAAATCTACATTGTGTTCATTAGGTCAGTTCCTCGTATTTAGACCACAAACAGTGGCAGACCTTATGAGTTTTTGTTGTATTCCACCCTCCCATCATGACACGCCCGGGGGCCCGTTCGAATCATCAACAACAATCGCTTACACGCATTACCTGCCCCGTCCACTTTTACTTGAAGGGTATATTTAGGCATAAAGCCCTTTGTGCCTTTATTTCAGGTTTCTGGTATGCACCTCACGCAATATAAGTTTTGCAGGTTCACCATCTCTGGCCTTTCTGGAGTCGTGCCGAATTGAATGTATACGGCTTATCACAACACCCTAGATCGTTCATTTTTAAGTATCAGGCAGAACAACATGTGAACCATTCTCAGTGAACGGTAGAATATTGGGACCTTCAATCTCTTAACTTTGCCATCCCTCCCTACCCCAGAGCATTTTTTCAATGACTTACATCTACCACCTAATCCCCATCTCAGCTTCAGCCCATAAAAAAACCCTCCACGATGAGAGGGTTTGATTTAAGGTGTTTTAGCAACGTTTTATAGCCTACAGGCTAAAGCATTGTATCAAGAGTTCCTCATCCACCTTCTGTTTCTCTATCGCCACCCGAGTGACCTTATCAGCAGTGTCTTTTCCAACTTCCCGAATAAAGCTCAGCGGTTTACGGTGTCATCAAGCGTTTGCAAAGTTCACTTACATGCTTAATTAGCCCTTTTGCTGATGCCCGACTGTAAACAGACTTCAGCCCCCCTCCATACGAGAAAAAAGGCATCCATATTGTGCCCATTAGCCCTTCAAAACAGCTAAACATCCAACGACCCAGCAACCAGATCTAAACCGCTATAATTTTCTCAACAAGACACGAAAAAGCCCTCTCAGAAAACACTGAGAGGGCTTTGTATACATCGTCCTGATTCGATCTTCAGGAATATTCTCAAGTGGTGCCCAGGGGCGGAATCGAACCACCGACACGTGGATTTTCAATCCACTGCTCTACCGACTGAGCTACCTGGGCATAATCTTCAACCGTGTCGTTTAAGACCGTGTTGCTTGAGGTGGATAAGGTTATAATGCGCCACTCTCTTTAAGTCAATAAGGAAATTCACAATGTGGTCACTTTCTTTTGAAATACCTGCCATACATAGCGAACAGGTTAGCCAATGGCTCATGGATCAAGGCAGCATGGGAGCCTCTATTGAAGATATTGGCGATGCCCCTGTATTTGATCAGGGCGGCACCTTTGAACGCTGTCTGATCCATGGTTTTTTTGATGAACAACCCTCGACCACAGAGCTGGAGATCCCCCTACACCTACTCTTGCAATCCTTAGAGGTTGCACAGATGCCAACCCTTCAATGGCAAGAACAGCAAGAGCAAGATTGGCAAAATGCCTGGAAAGAGAATTTTCATCCGATTGAGGTCGGTGAAAAACTACTCATCCTCCCCTCTTGGCTGGATGCACCCCAAGACAACCAACGCATTGTGCTGCGCATCGATCCTCAACAAGCTTTCGGTACGGGGGGGCATGAAACGACCTATGGTTGTTTAGAGCAGCTGGAAAAACAGTGTCAAAACCACCCCCCACACACCATGCTGGACCTAGGTACCGGCTCTGGCATACTGGCTATTGCTGCACGTAAACTTGGCATACCCCAGGTTACCGCCACCGACAATGATCCCGTCGCTGTCGAGACAGCCCAAGAAAATGCCCGCCTTAATGGCATAACAGAAGGCTTAGATATTCTGTTAAGCGATACCGTCCCAACCCACATTCAAGCTGATCTGGTAACCGCGAACATCCTGGCACCTGTTATTGAATGGATGCTTAGCCAAGGGCTTAAGCAAAGCATACAGACCCAGGGGCATTTACTGCTTTCTGGCATTTTAGCTGGTGAACAGGCCAACAGCATCCGCCAAGCATGCCACACCCACCAATTACAGGTTACAGAGCCAATCCACACCTATGGGGATTGGGTGGTTATGCATGCCCAGCACAGCAGTGATTGACCCCTGGCACGATGCAGGTTAATTTGCACCGTTAGCTTGACCATAAAGACCGTTCTAACGGTCCTCTTTCTAAGCATTGAATGCAGCTAAGGAGTAAGGCATGAGTATCTTTGATGTGGCGGTCTGGGATGAAAATGAGGGACATGTGCGCATGCTTGACCAGCGCCGCCTACCCAATGAAGAGCTCTACCTAACCTACAAAAGTGCTGCTGAAATGGCCGTAGGGATTCGGGATATGGTCGTGCGCGGCGCCCCTGCTATTGGGTGTGCGTGTGCCTATGGTGTGGCGGTTGAGGCCAAACGCATCGCCCAGAATGGTACACCAAAAAACTGGGCAGAAGCGATGGCACCAGGTATGGAGACCTTACGTCAAAGCCGCCCCACAGCGGTGAACCTGACCTGGGCACTGGAACGCATGGCCCCCCTTTTAGAAAGCACCGCAGCGGAACAGGTTCCCCAGCGCCTTTTACAAGAGGCTCATGCCATTCGTGAAGAGGATATTGCCTCCTGCCGCGCTATGGGGGTTCATGGTGCCAAGTTACTGCCGGTAATCAAAGACCGTCCGACAGTTATCATGACACACTGCAATGCTGGGGCACTGGCCACCGCAGGGTATGGTACGGCCTTAGGGGTTATCCGTGCAGGGCACGAAGCTCAAGCGGGTAACTTACGCGTTATAGCCAATGAGACCCGCCCTTACCTACAAGGTGCACGTCTGACGGCATGGGAACTGATCAGAGATGAGATTGACACCACCCTTATAACCGACAACATGGCAGGGTGGCTCATGGCCAATGGTGAAGTCGATGCCATTGTTGTGGGTTCTGACCGTGTGGCCGCCAATGGGGATGTCGCCAATAAGATCGGTACCTACACCCTGGCTGTACTGGCCAATCGCCATCATATTCCTTTCTTTGTCGCAGCACCGCTCTCAACCGTCGATCTTCGCTGCCCGACAGGTGCGGAAATTCCTATTGAAGAGCGGCCCTCTGAAGAGGTCACCCACTGCATGACAAAAAACAGTGCCGCACAAGGTGTCAAGGTCCGCAACCCAGCTTTTGACGTGACACCAGCGGAACTTGTAACAGCCTTTATATCGGAAAAAGGGGTCGCTAAAGCCCCGAATAAGGAAAAAATTGCAAAGCTTTTCCAGATTTAACCGATCATAAGGGAAGGATGGTTCATGGCATTTTGACTTTTGCACCTTCTGTGAGTTATGCCCAAAGCAGCCTCCTAGGATGATTACAGGGTTGATGTGGAGGTTGCCCTCATCAATTACGCAGTTTTGGCACGCATTTCGCTTATAAAACGGCGCACAACCGTTTTTTGTCAACGTTCCGGCGCTCAGACCGTCCGGGGGGTGAAAGGGATACCGTTATGGATCTGGCAACAGTCATCGGCATTGTCATGGGTTTTGCCCTGATTCTCATGGCCATCATGCTCGGTGGTGATTTGGTAATGTTTATTAACGTGCCAAGTCTTCTCATCGTGATCGGTGGTACCATTGCCGCCATGTTCATTAAGCATAAAATGAGCGATGTGTTCGGCTCAGTGGGCGTCGTTATGAAGGCCTTTCTGGTCAAGCCTCAGAACCCTGAGCAGACCATTGGCCAACTTATCGACATGGCAAACATCGCCCGTAAAGATGGTATCCTGGCACTTGAAAAAGTGAAATCAGAAGATGCCTTCTTACAAGGTGCTGTTAACCACTGTGTGGATGGCGCGGATCCAGAGTTCCTGGAAAGCGTTCTCCGCAAGGACCTGGAATACTTGGCCAGCCGCCATGGTCGTGGTGTGGCGATCTGGGAAGGTATTGGTGAAACTGCACCAGCCTTTGGTATGATCGGAACACTGATCGGCCTCGTGCAGATGCTTGCCACCATGGATGACCCCTCCTCGATTGGACCAGCGATGGCGGTTGCGTTGTTGACCACCCTGTACGGTTCAATCTTCGCAAACGTGGTGGCCATTCCTCTGGCGGTTAAGCTGCAGATGTACAGTGCCGAGGAACAGGTGGTACGTGAAATTATCATCGACGGCATGATTGGCATTCAGAAAGGGGTTAACCCCCGGATGCTGCAAGAAGCCTTGAAAGCGGCTCTGCCCCCCAGCCAACGTGATGCCGATTGATTCTTGTTGAGTCAACCTGGATAAGAATCAAGGTCAAGGAGGCCACGAGGGATGGGTAAGAAATGTCCACCATGTAAAAAGGGCGCACCGGGTTGGATGGTAACCTTCGGGGATTTAATGTCCCTGTTGCTGACCTTCTTCGTGCTACTGCTCTCTTTTGCCCAGCTTGATATCGTGAAGTTTGAGAAGGTCTCAGGCTCCATGAAGGATGCCTTTGGTGTGCAACGTATTGAGCAGATCAACGCCATCCCCACCGGTAACACCATTATTGCTCCGGAGTTTGCCAGCGAGATGGTTCTGGTGCAGCTGCGTGAGAAAGTTGAAAATGTACTCGGTCCACTGGTTGATAATGGCGAAGCCGAACTCAGTAATGAGCAGGATGGCTTTGTCATGCAGGTGGATAGTGATAGCACCTTCCACCCTGGTACATTGCAGTTGAAGGAAGAGTTTCAGACTAAATTGATGGAAATCGCCAATATTCTGAACACCCATCCTGATACCCGTAACAATAAAATCCGTGTCATCGGCCATACCGATACCACGCCCCCTCCTGGTGGCCAGTACCCCACCAACTGGGCACTCTCTGCGGCCCAAGCGGCCTCGGTGGTCGGTTTTTTGACCAACCAGGGAGAAGTTGACCCCATTCGTATGGAGGTACGTGCCCAGGGCGAGGTTACCAATAAGTACGACAACGCCACAGAAGAGGGTCGTTCTAAAAACCGTCGCATTGAAATCTTAGTCTCTCGTGAGACGGTTCCGACCATTCTGGATGATTATGCGGATGATGAGACCTTACAAGGCGCACAGGACCGCATGCAATAACGGGCCATTCAGAACACGATATTCCTGATAAAAAGGGCCATGCGGTTTAACTGCATGGCCCTTTTCTCTTATAAATATACATAACCCACCATTCACTGCTTGTGATGGCTTGGCAGTCGGGTTTGGATAGGGTATTCTCCGATCTAGATTGAACGTTCATATAAGTCGGAGTTCCCACATCCATGGCGGATAAAGCTTCACAGTCCCAACAACAGCGTGAATTTGTACGCATTGATGATCTGTTGCCTCTCGCATGGCAACGCGTCGAGCCCGAAGCTTACGCCAAAATTTTTGAATATTACCAAAAACACAATATCTTCCCCCCCAAACAAGGTGGTGTGGGAGAGGTTTTAAAAACGCTGGATATTGAGGATATGCTACAGGATCTGGAACGTAGCGATCCCAACCTGTCACATATCCTTGGCCGCTTAGACCAAAAGCTAAACTTACTGCTTAAGCTGTTTCATCCCAATGATGATGATCTGCCAATGGCACTGACCCCTGTAAATTTAAGCGGGGGCGGGTTGGCTTTTTGGGAGCAAGATCCACCTCTTGAGAGCGGTACCATTATCCAAATGCGCCTTTCCTTATCGGAAGATGCTCTGTTTATTGTGGAACTCTTTGCCCGCGTTATTGTGGTCATTCCCAACGACCGGGATGGTATGACACGGGTAGCTGTAAAATTTGATCCTGTCCTGCCTAATGATAGAGAACAGATCATTCAACATATCTTCCGTCGCCAGAACGAACTCCTGCGCTCCAAAAAGGGCAGAAAACGCGCCTAACTGAGGGCAGACTCTATGTCCCACCGCTCCAAACAACTTGCAGCAGCTGCAAAACGCATAAAAGGTCACAAAGTGGCCTATGAAATCCCAACAGGCACCCCGTTCTGGTGGAAGCGGCTAACCCGACGTGAGATGGCCGCACGTATGCGTGTCTTTAGGGATGATGGACGCTTGCGTTTTACCCGCCTAGGGGTCTCCAGAGATATCCGTAAACTGCTGGCCAATGAAAAACCCATTCAATCTTCCCCTGGACGTTCTCAGCGAACGGATGTGTTTTCTGCACTGGACCATAAATTAACCCTGCTGTTACAAGGGGCCTCCCCAGCACCACCACAGACGGTTGTACACCGCCTGCCTGATGCAGCCATGATTACGGGAGAGGGGTTGATTTTTAAAGAGATCTCGCCGCGTCTTAAGGCTGGAGATTATATAGAAATACAGTTTGCCCTATCGAGTTCCCCCCCCATCTCCTCCCACGGCTATCTTGAGGTGGTAGAGGTCAGCCCCGATCCGGCTGATGCAAAACGCTATAATATTGTGTGCTGCTATGCCACCAGCACCTTCCCGGAGAAAGATGCCCCAGAGCCTGAGCCCGAAGAAGAAGAACCCGTACCGCCACCAACACCTGCACCTGCGCCTGAGCCTCCCCCTATAAGCGCTGCCGAGCAGAAAAAGCGTCAAGCTTACCGGGTGAACGACGATGTACCGTTCCGTTGGCGTGTTGTTCGTGATGGTGAGTTTGGCCAAATTGAACGTTATTTTAAAGCCAACAACCGTAATTTCCCACCGCTGCGCCAAGACCAGAGGTTTGATGGTTACGATAAAATGTGGGCTGATACACATCCCAGATTTCGTACCCCTAACCCTAAGGGGCATGCTGCCTTAAGTTGGATGTTCCGTCAGCTGACTCTACAATATAAACGGGGCAACCACCCTCAAGAGATGGACTTTACCTTAGAGGTCCTCAAACAGGTATTAGAGCTGGGAGAGATCCACGCCAGTAATTTTAGCAGTAATCGAATTAACGAAATGCTGGGACTGGTCAAACGCAAATTGGAGTTTATCGCCAAGAAGGATGAGGCTTATATCTCTGGTGAGACCGAGATCCACCAAAAAATGATCGCGAACCTGGTTCAAGTAGAAAAAAAACTGGCGCAAGTTGGAGAAAAGCTGGAAATGCAGGAGGGCAAGGTGGGTACAAAAGTACACTATCTCTCCGAGAACCTAGACCGTATGGATATTAGTGATTCGGATTTCCCAGAAGCGCATGAAGATGCTAATGCAGAGACCCTGCTCTACCCTGTTAACATCAGTGCCACCGGTATTGCCTACCGCACCCATAAGAAGAACCTTGCACAAGGTAGCTTTGCAGAACTACAGGTTGATCTTTCCGATGATGGTACCAACTGGATCACTTGGCGGGCCTTTGCCAAGCTGGTCATGATTAAAGGCCCTGACCCCAGCATGAACTACCGGGTTGCCTCCATGCTCCTGTTGCAACCACCGGGCATGGAAGACGCGGTCATGGCCCATATTCTGCGCAAACAGCGTGAAGAGATCGCCAGCGACAAGGTACTGAACTGATTGAGCCAAATAAACGGTCCAACAGCATAGGCGGGCTCACCTATTAACCGTGTGATACCACAACATGCCCAGTCACCGAGGAATACCCCCTCTCCTTCGCCCGCTTCCGAGCGAGTAGGTGCAACCATAACGCTCTAAACGGTATAAACGCCGTGGAACCACTGGGCAAATGGTCACAACACCATTGATCCTACGCCCCAACTACAGAGCATAGCGTGCGTTTTGCACATAGAGCTGGGTGTAAGCAGACCCTTAAAGGGCTGGACCTTAAATCCCACCTTAGAAATAATACAGACCTTAGGTTTAACCCGTCGAACGCCCCCCCCCTCTACTTGACAAAAAAATCCCCATGGCCGTTTAGCCATGGGGTGTGAAGCTTTGTGTCACCAGGGAGATGAGCAAACAGGCCCCTCTTCTTAGTTAGAGGTTTTAGCCTGAGTTAATCGGTCCATCAGGACGGCAATATGGTTGTAAGGTATACCAGCATGGCTGGCTAACCCAATTTGACAGGTCGGACTGGTCGAGAACCCCTCTTTCACTGATTCTGGAATCTCCTGTCTAATTTTTGCCAAGGCAGATTGGTTCAACTCAGGCTGGGTAAACCCTTTATCTCCCGCAAAACCACAACAGGTGACAGAAGGTGGCTGAATAACTTTATTGGCCAGCGCTTTTGCCAATACTGTTAACGTATCGGCCAACCCCATACGCCGCGTACTACACGTTACATGTAGCGCAATGGCATCCTCTTTTGACACAACCTCTACGTGGGGTAAAACCTGCTGAGTTAAAAAGGTAACCAGATCAACCAAATTGGGTAGCTTTTGCCCCACACTACGCTGCAACCGTAATGTACAGGGGCTTACATCCTGGATCACAGCCATACGATCACCGCCAGCGGCTATTATCGCATCTGCCATAGCAGCTGCTTTCGCATCCGCCAAATCCGCAAAACCTTTACTCTCAAAGGGCATACCACAGCAGTGTTGCTCTAAAGCTTCAGGGACAATAACCTGATAACCAGCTTTGTTGAGTAACGATACCACCACCTCTGGAAGAGGTCGGGTCTCTGACCCATCTGGGTCTGCACCAAAGGTACGGCTGGCACAACTGGGTAAATAGAGAACCGGCCCAAGCGGGAAATCTTCAGTACCAACCGACAAAGGTGGTACCCACTGGGCCGGTCCAGGCAGGCTTGCAGGAACGACGGGGGATCGTTCACCACTCACCTTACGAAGCGCCTTGCTCCACCCTTCAATCCGCTTACCACCCAACACTTTTCTGGTCACGGATGAAGCAGACAATCCAACTTGAGTAGCCTTCTGTACGGTACTGTAGTGGTCCGCACTCCACTGAGCTACCCGGTGAGCTTTGGCTGACTGTTTACGACCCCTTAATGATTTAATGAGTGCGCCCGCTTCAATTCCTACAGGACAAGCCGTTGAACAGAGACCGCAGGCGGCACAGGTATCCATACCTTGATAGGCATAACTCTCCTGCATAGCCCGAAGGGTTTCTTCATCACCACCTTCAGACTGTAGACGGCTGATCTCACGCCACCCAACCACCCGCTGCCGGGGTGTCAGGGTTAAATTTCGGCTGGGGCAAACAGGCTCACAAAAACCACACTCGATGCATAAATCCACCAAAGGGTCTGCTGCAGGTAGGGGTTTTAAATTTTTCAGATGAACGCGACGGTCACTATTCAAAACAACCCCAGGGTTAAGTAACCCTTGAGGATCCAGCATATGCTTGATGGTATGCATCAATTCGGTGGCCTGGGCACCCCACTCCAGCTCCACAAAGGGTGCCATATTGCGGCCGGTACCATGTTCAGCTTTTAAGGAACCATCAAACCGATTTACAACAACATCACACACATCATCCATCAGAGCGGCATAACGATCGACCTCTTCTTGATGGTTGAAATCTTGTGTAAAAACAAAATGTAAATTGCCAGCCAAGGCATGCCCAAACAGTACAGCTTGGTGATAACCGTGTTTATGAAACAGCTCGGTCAAGGTGCGAGTGCCAGCCGCCAGATGTTCTAGGGGAAAAGCGACATCCTCAATAATAACGGTTGTGCCGTTCTCACGCACACTACCTACTGAGGGAAATAACCCCTTACGTAAGTTCCACCAACTTGCACACTGGTCAGGATCGGTTGAAAAAGCTGGGGCATCCCTTGGTCCTGTCCCCTTGAGCAACGCTGTAAGCTGATCGATCTGTTGCTGTAATTGTTTGGCGTTCGGAGCGCGGGTTTCAACCAACAATGCTGCCACTTCGTCATCCAGTTTATGCAACCCTTCGGGCGCCCCACGCTGATCGGCAACGGCTCCCAACCCTGCCCGGTCAATCAACTCAGCCGCATCCACTGGCGCTTCTTTAAGTAGGGTCACGGCATGGCAGGCTGACTCGATATCAGGATATAACAACATCACTGTGGCTTTATGGGCATACTCGGGCACGGTGTGATAGGCCATTTCTGAAACAAAACCCAAGGTACCTTCCGAGCCAACCATCAAATGCTGCAGTATCTCAATGGGATCCTCAAAATCCACCAACGCATTCAAGCTGTATCCTGTGGTGTTCTTGATCGCAAATTTATGGCGGATCCGATTAGCCAGGGCATGATCTTGCCTGACCTGTTCAGATAAATCCTTAATAGCCTGCAACAGATCACCATGGCTCTCTTTAAAAGCTGCGACACTGTTGCTATCCCGACTATCCAGTACAGCACCATCAGCCAACACCAAACGCATACCCGCAACGGTATGGTAACTGTTCTGGGCGACACCACAACACATGCCACTGGCATTATTGGCAACGATTCCCCCAATTTTACAAGCGTTGATTGAAGCGGGATCTGGTCCAATTTTACGCTGGTAGGGTGCCAAAATTCGGTTGGCTTGGGCACCGATAACACCGGGACCAAAGTGGGCAATTTTCCCTTCATCTTCCAGGTAATGCCCACCCCAACCACGCCCTAAAACAGCCAAGACACCATTGGTCACAGCTTGACCTGAAAGTGATGTACCGGCGGCACGAAACGTCACCGGCGCATGGTGCTGACGGCAGGCTTCCAATAAGCGCAAGACCTCCTGCTCACTCTCTACCCATACCACCAATTTAGGGATCAAACGGTAAAAACTGGCATCGGTGCCATAAGCCAAGGTGCGTAAACCATCTTGGATCAGACGCGAAGCTGGAATGTGTACTTTAAGGTCGGTGTAGAGTGCCGCCGTATCAAACTCGGACATGACGCCCCTTCCCTTCAATGACGCGAACAAACCATCAAAACAATCAAACGCTTGGGCCCATGCACCCCATGGACAAGTGTTTGCTCAATATCTGCAGTTTTAGAGGGACCTGAGATCAGTAAGGCATTGGTGGGTAATCCTTCTTCAACCCAACCTTCATCCTGCATCATGGTCCATAAAGAGTCCTGAATGGTCTCCTCATACAACAGCGCCACATGGACTGGTGGCACCAAGGAGAGTGTTCGGGGCTCCTGAGGGGTCGGCCAAACAATCAAACCACCTGGATCAGCCACAGCACCATGTACCGTGGTAAAGCCAGCATCGGCCAAAAAGAGCCGATCTTTGAGACCCTCTACCGGCTGATCAAACGGCATTAGAGTGTGTGGTGCCATACCAGATTGCTGCAAAGCTGGCAACTGAGGCATCTTTGCCCCATGCCAAAGCTGCTTCCACCCTTCCTGGGCCACCAACTTGGCCAAGACTTGCGGCCAATCATCTGGGGATGTACGGATTACTTCAGTACGTTGCGCTTCCATGGCCGCAACAAACCGAGCTGTACGTTGCTCTGGTGTTGTACGGCTCTGCTCCATAATGCTATTGGAAGGCTCCAAAACCGGATGACGACCTGCGGAACCTTGCAAGCGTTTAAGGATCGCTTCTCGGGCATTACTCATGGTCAACTCCAATCTCATGTAACCTTTGATGGAGCGGTTTTTGTGCTGGTTTAGGGGGGACGCGAACCCGGCTCCATACCCGTAATCCGGGTAACCAACTGGGGATGGCCCATCGAAAGCTGGCTGCCAAACGTGCCATCACGCGGTATCGCCAAGGGCTAGCATGCAACCAGAACCAAAGATTCCACCCCACACTTTCGCTTGTAGAGCCACCACCACACCCTTGAATAGGCACCTCACCACACTTGGCTTTCTGGGCACGCAAATTGACCAACATTTTACCAATGGGTATGGCCACCGGGCACACCTCAGCACATCGCTGACAAAGGGTCGAGGCACCCGCATGATCAGGGTACTCATCCAACCCCTGCAACTGTGGTGTAAGAATTTTACCAATGGGACCCGGGTAGACGCCTTGGTAAGCGTGCCCCCCGATCCGCCCATACACGGGACAGTGGTTCATACACGCCCCGCAGCGGATACACTGTAAAGTAGCCCGTCGTTCGGGGTCTTCATAAATACCAGAGCGGCCATTATCCAACAGCACCAGATGAACCTCACGCGGACCATCCAGCTCTCCTTCTTTACGTGGAGAGGAGATCATATTGACGTAGGTGGTAATGGGCTGGCCCGTTGCTGAACGCGTTAACAGACTTAGAAGAGGCGGCACATCCTCTAGTTTTTCCACCACTTTATCAATACCGGTTACCGCAATGTGCATATCCGGTACCGTGGTGCTCATGCGGCCGTTACCCTCATTTTCAACCAAAACCAAAGTGCCCGTTTCAGCCACAGCCATATTAACACCGGAGATACCAGCATCGGCCTGGGCGAACTTCTCCCGTAAGACCGTACGGGCCATGGCTGTTAACTCTTCAGGCTCTTCACTATAGGGCGCACCCGGAATTTTCTCCTGAAACAGCTTGCCGATTTCATCCCGCTCCTTATGGATACAGGGCATAATAATGTGCGATGGTCCTTCACCGGCCAGCTGGATAACATACTCCCCCAGGTCACTCTCTACCACTTCAATACCATCGCGCTCCAAGGCACCATTCAGGTGCATCTCCTCGGAAACCATGGATTTACCCTTAACCACAGATTTGGCTTTGGCCCCTTTAAGCAGCTCAACGATGATACTGTTGGCCTCATCGGTGGTCTGTGCCCAGTGGACCTGTATACCATTGGCAATAAGCTTCTCTTCTAGCTGCACCAATAGCTCAGGCAGCTTGCTCAAAGCCCTTTGCCGGGCATTTTCACCACGGGCACGCAGGGCATTCCAGCGATCGACATCCACAAACTGAGCGGCCCGCTTCTCCATCAAGCCATCCATCGCCCGACGCAGGTTACTTCGCAGGCGCTGATCAGCTAGTGCCTTTTGGGCTGCACTGGGAAAATCTACGCGCTCACTCTGCATGGGTCCGCTCCCATAAAAATTCGGCAATATGGGTCCCACTAACGCGAGATTGAGTATGTTTGAGATGCCCATCAATGTTCATTAAACATCCACAATCCCCAGAGACCAGCTTGGTTGCTCCGGTCGATTCAGCATCCTTCACCTTATCTGCAACCATCGCCTCAGAGAGTTCAGGTCGGCGCACCGCAAAGGTTCCCCCAAAGCCGCAGCACTCTTTTTCACGCTGCAAGGGGCTTAGGGTAACCCCCGTGAGTTGGTTCAGTAGATGCTTAGGCTCATCCACCACCCCCATCTCCCGTTGACTGTGACAGGAGCCATGCCATGTGACCGATACAGGCTGACCTTGATCTGTTAGCTCAACGTTCAATACATGCACCAAGAACTCGGTCAGCTCAAAAGTACGGTTCGCCAACTGATGGGCCTGGACCTCATATGGCGTACCCGCCAGCAGTTCAGGGTAGTGTTTACGGATCATACCAGCACAGGAGCCTGAAGGCAGGACCACCGGCCAATCTTCCGGAAAAACACTTAATTGTTGAATGGCCATGGCCCGAGCCTCTTCCAACCGACCATTGCTATAAGCGGGCTGCCCACAGCAGGTTTGGTTTTTTGGATAGACCACCCTCACCCCTTCCCGCTGCAGCAACTGCATACCACACAGTCCCGCTTCGGGGTAGAAAAGCTCCACCAAACAGGTGGCAAAAAAGTAGACCTCTTTCGGTTTTTTTGGATAGTTCCGCCCCATCATATCCCCCTATCCTTAGCCGTAGGCCATGGCCGGCAGCCAAGTCACCAGTTGTGGAAACATAATCACAATGATCAGTCCCAAAATCTGTAGCAGAATAAAAGGTATCACGCCTTTATAGATATGGCCCAGCTTCACATCCGGTGGGCAGACCCCTTTGAGATAAAAGAGACTAAAACCAACTGGCGGGGAGAGAAACGACGTTTGAAGTGTTAAAGCCACCAGCATAACAAACCATACTACCTGGGGATTATCCACCACACCAAACCCATCGACCGGAAGATCCAAACCACCAACAACAGGGGCCACCAGGGGTAGTACAATCAAGGTGATCTCAATCCAATCCAAAACAAAGCCTAACAGAAAGACAATGAAGAGGATAAAGGCCACAATACCGTATGGTCCAAAAGGTAGACCATTGAGGGTGGATTCAATTAACTCATCCCCACCCAACTCTCTTAACACCAGGGCAAATACTGTGGCACCGATAAAGATGGCAAAGATATAAGCCGTGGTTGTAAAGGTGGCATGGGAGACTTCACGAAGCACCTTAAAGCTCAGGTTGCCATTAGCCCATGCTAACACCGTTGCCCCTAAAGCACCGACACCACTGGCTTCTGTTGCGGTCGCAATACCACCAAAAATGGAACCCAAAACAGCGAAGATTAAACCAACCGCAGGTAAAATGGAGATAAAGACATTCCACACCACCGCCAAAGTCACAGGTTCTGCATCATCAGGAATAGGCGCTTTACTGGGGTTTAGATAACTGAAGATCAAGATGTAACTGATATAAAGGCCACCCAACATCAAACCAGGGATCAGCGCCCCCATGAACAGATCGCCGACCGACAGCGCCAATTGGTCTGCCATAATGACCAGCATAATGCTTGGGGGAATTAAAATACCCAACGTACCTGCACCAGCCACGGTCCCCAAAGCCAAGCCTTTGTCATAGCCCTGTTTAAGCATGGCTGGTAGCGAGAGCAGCCCCAACAACACCACAGAGGCACCCACAATTCCGGTGGATGCGGCCAGAATAACCCCAATAGCTGTGACCGTAACAGCCAAGCCACCACGTACCCGGCCAAACAGTTCCTGCAGGGCTTTCATCAAACGCTCAGCAATGCCGGACTCATCCAACATCAAGCCCATAAATATGAACATCGGTAGGGCCACCAACACCCAGTTGTCCATCACTTTATAAATTCGGTTCACCGTTAAACCCAGGGTCAGGTAATCCAAACCTGTGGTGGCATCCCAATAAATATCGGCAATATAGCCCATACCGGCAAATAGAATACCAACCCCCGCCAAGACAAAGGCGATGGGAAAACCAGAGAAGAGCAGGAAGACAAAGGTGGCAAACATACCTACCACCAGCATATCGTTGATTTCCATTACACTTCTCCTCGCTTAAGCAGCGTGAAATCACGAATTAAGCGTGAGACAGCTGCCATAATCAACAGTCCAAAACTAAAAGGAATAACCCCTTTGATAAGCCAACGCATGCCCAACCCAGTGGGTGCGTCTGACCGTTCACTCACCCGCCAAGCTTCGTAGACAAAGTCTAAGCTGTGGTGAAAGACAATGATGGCAAAGGGCAGTAGAAAAAGAAGAATACCGACAATTTCAACAATACGTTTCCACTTGGGGGAAAAACGTTGATGCAGTACATCTACACGGATGTGGGCATCCTGGGTCAGGGCATAGGGTATCCCCAGCATCATGGCGCCAGCGTAGAGGTGCCATTGCAGCTCCTCGAACACAACCATGCCCATACTGAAGCCATAGCGCAGCACCACTTGGGTGATGATCACCAGGATCAGAACCACATTGAGCCACCAAGCCAGTTTGCCAATGTTGATCACCACAGCATCCATCTTATCAGCAATGGCCACATGGGTGGTTTCAGGATGCTCCCGAAGCTGATCAACTTTTTCAGCGACATGGGGGTGTTCTAAGGGTTTGTCAGGTTGGGACATGATGCCTCTCCCAGATCAAGCGTTTGGAAAGATCGCCGCACCCACACCAGGACAGGGAGTGCGGCGATCCAGGTCCGTGCACCATCGCAAGTATGGTGCACGGTTCGTCTAGGCCGTTTGCAGATTAACGACGGGGCAGAAAGGCGTTTTGCTTCCAGAGCTGGTACCCTTCACGGAAGGTACTCAGATCTTTCCAAGCTTTGGCAAAGAAAGCATCTTTCTTCTGTTCTTCGACCACATCCATCCAGGCTTCATGGAAGGTGGCCAACATACCTGGGGACCAACGCATGATCTTTACGCCATTTTTAGCCGCGTTCTCTTTCATCGCATCAAACTGGCTGTATTCGGCTTCAGCAATGGAGTCGGCCATAGAGGATTTACACACGGCCTCAACCTGAGCTTGCTGGGTTTTATCCATGCTCTTCCAGGTTTTTTTGTTAATCAGCAGTTCAAAGACTGTGGCTTGCTGGTGCCATCCAGGGAAGTAGTTATATTTAACAACCTTATGAAAACCAAGACGCTTATCCACGGCGGGCTGAGAGAACTCAGTCGCATCAATGGCTCCTTTTTCCAGCGCAGGGAAGATCTCACCACCTGGCAGCAGTGAGGTGGAAACACCCAGTTTTTCCATAACCTTGGCACCAAGGCCCATAAAGCGCATGCGAAGACCTTTTAAATCTTCTGGCTTTTCAATCGGTTTAGCAAACCAACCTGAAGTCTCAGGCGCGATAATGGCACACGGTGTAACATGGACGTTATATCCAGCTTTGTCGTACATCTCTTGATAGAGCTTACGACCGTTACCGTAGTAGAGCCACGCCATGTACTCACCAGACTCTGGACCAAAAGGGATGGCAGAGAACAGAGGAGCTGCGGGAATTTTACCAGCCCAGTAGGCAGCCGTAGAGTAACCCGCATTGATTTTTCCTGAGCTGACCGCACCCAGGATTTCAAAAGCAGCAACCAGCTTGCCGGGTTCATAGATTTTCATCTTCACACGACCATCAGAGATCACTTTAAGCTGCTCAGCCACCCGCTTAATGGGGGTTCCCAGTCCGGGCAGGCTGGTTGAGAGCGCCACAGGCACCTTCAACAACACTTTTTTACCTTTAGCCTGCACAGGCCCCGCAACGGAAGCGGCCATCACGGCGGCCATACCGATTACCATCAACTTCTTCATGAGATCATCCCTCACTTGAAAGGTTCTGGATCATTGTTATGACCATACGCCACCCCAACAACCCCCTGAATCACCATTCCTACCGATCAATTACGGCTAAATCGATATTTATTCGCTGTATGCGTGCCACCAACGTTAATTGGTTTGACCAAAACCGTCAATGGTAATATCATTTTACCAGCATCAAAAAATCAGATGGCTACGCATCGACAGCGTCTAAACCCTGTGGTAACCTAGGTTTCACACATTTTAAGTTGATGTGAGAGCGTGGAAGATTTACACATTTTCAGGGCTTCACCACCTGAAACAGCATGCTGTTTGGACAACTTGTTTGACACGGGTCAAGCACCCGCGGAGGCTTTTTTTATGAGTTATGAACCCATTCGTCAGGCAAAAATTAGCGATACCATCGCCGAACAACTGGAGAGCCTGATTACCGAGGGCGTACTGGAGCCTGGTGAAAAACTCCCCCCTGAAAGAGATCTTGCCCAACAGCTAGAGGTCTCCCGCCCCTCCTTAAGAGAAGCACTGCATAAACTGGAGACCCAGGGCTTTCTTGAAAGCCGACAAGGTGGGGGAACCTATGTCAAACGTATTATTGAGCCCACCTTTACCGAACCCCTTGTACAGCTGTTCAGCACCACACCGCGGTTGGCGCATGATTATGTGGAGTTTCGTCAATCCCTGGAGGGAATGGCCGCCTACTATGCCGCCATCCGCGCGACGGAAGCGGATAAAACCATTATGACAGCCCGCTTTGAGGCGATGGAAAAAGCCCATAATTTTAGCGACCCCACAGAAGAAGCAGAAGCTGACGCAGATTTTCACCTCTCCATTGCTGAGGCTTCTCATAATCTGGTGCTCCTGCACATTGTTCGCGGCCTATTTTCACTACTAAAACGCGGGGTCTTTTTTAATAGAAAGCGTCTATACACCCGTAAAGGGAATCGCCAACGGTTACTGGATCAGCACCGTGCTATGTTGGAGTCTATTTTGGAAGGGGATCCAGAAGGGGCACAAGCAGCCGCCCATACCCACCTAACTTTTGTTCAGAATAATATGCGTGAAATGGGCGAGGAAAAAATGCGTGAAGAGTTGGCAGAACGCCGCTTGAAGAGCATGAAAGCTAAACTGGAAAAAAGCATTAAGGGAGAAGATTTGTAGCCCTCTACCCAGTGCTTTCACAGTAAGTTAGAGATTATCTAAGGAAACGCATGAACTATGATAACAGCAGCCACCCTCAATACTTCGGCCCCAACCCCTTAAGGTGACACCTACACACCTAATGATAATGCCAACCCCTTGGTTTAAAGAGATGCCTTGGGTTTAAAGGCAACCGTTGTGCTATTTCAGATCTTGCCACCCTTGACCCAGCTATACATGGATTGGATCAGGTTCTGCCATCGCTTTGTTACAGGGTTTGTATGGTTGCGTTGGCGTTTTATACGCGAGACAAAACGCTTTAAAAGCCTCTGCCTTCATAGGACGTGCAATACCAAAACCTTGAGCCCGATGACATCCAAGATCTTTAAGAAACGCCATCTGCTGTAGATCTTCTACCCCTTCAGCAATCACTTGAATACCCATACCCCTGGCCATTTGAACCATCGCTGTGACCAACGTACGGTTTTGGGCATCTTCAGGGATCCCAACTAAAAAGCGACGGTCCAACTTCAAGGCTTGAATGTTAAGCCGGCTTAACCGCGCCAGTGACGAGTAACCTGTACCAAAGTCATCCAACTCAACCTCAACGCCAAGCTTGGCTAAACTCTCTAATATGGCCCCAGAACTCTCCGGGTCGACCATAAGGCCACTCTCCACAATCTCAATAGCCACTCGGGATGGTGCCAACTCGTAGGCATCACAGGTGGCCATAAGCTGTGAGGTCAACCCGCCCCCCTCAACATGAAACTGTTTTGGCGAAGCGTTAATACTGATGCGTGGTGGTTCAAAACCGTCACCAATCCACTGGCGGATCTGACGAACAGCCATCTCCAAAACCACCTCCCCAACCTGCACGATCAGACCACTCTCTTCGGCCATGGGAATAAACCGATCGGGTGGCATAACCTCACCACTGGGTAAACGCCAACGCACCAATGCTTCAGCCCCTGACAGGCGTCCAGTCGCAACCTCAATTTGGGGTTGGTAAACCAAGAACAACTCCCCCCGACCCAAAGCCCGCTTTAAGCCTTGTTCCAACGCAGCCCGTTCTGTGATCTGCTCATTTAGGGATTCTGTGAAAAACTGTGCGTTATTACGCCCATGATCCTTGGCTTGGTAGAGTGCAGCATCCGCAGCCCGA
Source organism: Magnetococcus sp. PR-3 (assembly GCF_036689865.1). NCBI lineage: Bacteria > Pseudomonadati > Pseudomonadota > Magnetococcia > Magnetococcales > Magnetococcaceae > Magnetococcus > Magnetococcus organivorans. Next base: position 31,011 of record NZ_JBAHUQ010000032.1, on the reverse strand, counting down.
ACCAGAGCTTCATCATCTTGTGCATCATCTGGATACACCGCCACACCAATACTGGTAGAAATATTGGCCTCACCAGCCTTTAAATGGAAGGTGTTGGTCAGTGAGGTAATAATGCCCTCAGCAATGCGTGAAAGATCCTGTCCATTTTGGATGTTCGGCAAAATAACCGTGAACTCATCCCCCCCCAACCGTGCCACCGTATCGCTACTACGCACGGAATCATTAATACGCACTGCCGCTTTCTGTAATAACTCATCCCCTGCTTGATGGCCCAGCGTATCATTAATGGGTTTAAAACGATCCAGATCCAGAAAAAACAGCGCTACCCGCCCTGAAGCACGGTCAGCCTGGGCTAATGCCTGAGTGAGACGATCCTGAAAAAGTCGACGATTGGGTAGACCCGTGAGTTGATCAAAATTGGCTTGCCGCCAAATAATCTCTTCTTGAGCTTTCTGTTCTGTCAGATCTGTAAAAACCGCGATACTATTCTGGGTACTGCCATCTGGACGCCGAACAAGAGAGAGCGAGAGCCGCTCTGAGGCCAAAGCCCCCTGTTTACGCTGGCTCATCACTTCACCACTCCAGTGATCCTCCACGGCCAACGCTTCATCCATCTCTTTAAATAGGTGTTTGTCATAACGTGCTGAAAGCAAATGCTTGAGCTCCAGACCACGAACTTCCCGAGCCTCATAACCAGAGAGCTTACAAAACGCCTGGTTTACCTGCTCCACCCGCCCGGACATATTGAAAATTACCACCGATTCATTGGTACTTTCATAAACCGTAGCCGCCAGACGCAGTGCCTCTTCACTACGACGACGCTCAGTAACATCTTCAATAATGGCCACGACCATGGCACCTTGGCTCGCATCTAACACAATGCGAGAGATCACCATACGGGTCCAAATGGTCAGATCTCGCCCGTGGCATAAACAACGAACTTCACAATTTTCTTGATGAGAGTAACCTTGTATCACGGCATTTAACCGCTGGCTGACCTCTTGCCGGTCCTGAGGGTGTGCCATTTCACTTAAGGGGCCATGGGCTTCTATGCCATGAGGAAGCTCAAACATACGGATCAATGCGGGGTTGGCATCTAAGACCCGTTGCTCAGGGTCAATAAGTGCCATGCCTAAAGCCGCACTTTTAAAGATGGTACGAAACCGCGCTTCACTGGCCTTAATGGCATACTCTGCTTCTTTACGATCACGGATATCGCGGAAGGTACCAATGAGCATTTCACCCTCACCATGAGAGGCACGGGTAATCGCCATTTCCAAAGGAAAGGTCGACCCATCGGGTAGCCGTCCTTCTGACTCTTCATGATGCCCCAACCAGACCCGTTGCATGGTAAGTGCGGGGACAAGGTCGGTCAGGGTCAGGTGTTGAAATGCCTCTCCTGCTCGATCAAAAATCTCTTCAGCTTTTGGGTTATGGGCTGTAATCTGCCCATGCTTGGGATGCATGATCAAGATGGCATCCCCTGCGGTATGAAAAACAGCACGGGTCTTAACCACAGCCTCTTCCAGAGCATCCATGACATGGTTATAACGGTCTGCAATCAACCCAACCTCGCTGAACGGATCAACCTCCGCCCGTAACCCTACATTCCCGGTATCGGCCTGCTCCCTTAACACCCCTAAAAAGTCCGATAGTTCTGTACGGGTACCATGTTCTGAAATATTCAACCCTTGCCACTCTTGCTCAGGGGTCACCCGCATGGGGTAAACACGATTAATGGTACGGAGTAAAAAATAGGGAATAACAAAGGCAACGACACATGCTGCCATGATCCCTTGAAACTGAACCCACAGCTGAGACATACGGCTTAACCCTGTACCCAGCCTGTCCAGATCTCCGAGCAATGCGACTGCGAGCGTACCCCACACCCCCGCCCCGAGATGAACCGGAATGGCACTGACCGCATCATCAATACGATTTTTTATTAACAGCTGCTCAACCAGCATGGCCAACGGTCCAGCCACCAACCCCGCCAGTAAAGCGGCGATTGGACTTAAGGCATGCGCACCAGCTGTAACAGCAACCAAACCGGCCAAGGTTCCATTAATGGCCGAAAGAACGCTGGGATGTTCTTGGTGGAACCAACTCCAGGCCACGCCACCAATTCCCCCCCCAACAGCCCCTAAACATGTTGCCAATACCACCGGCCCAATGCGTTCATCTAAACTTAATGTGCTTCCACCGTTAAAGCCGATCCAACCGAACCACAAAATTAAGGCACCCAAGGCCGTAATAGGTAAATTGGAGGCGGTAATGGGATTGACCGATCCATCTGGATTAAAACGCCCAGTACGAGGGCCAATGACCAACAGCAAAGCCAAAGCAAACCACCCACCGACAGCATGCACGACCGTAGAACCGGCCCAATCCACAAAACCAGCTGCACCTAACCAGCCCAGACTTTGCCCACTGTCCAGGCCGTTCCATGCCCAATGACCAAATATGGGGTAGACAAAAAGTGCAATTAACGCCGAAAGAAACAGGTAGGCTCTAAAACCCAGGCGTTCAGCCACCGCACCAGAGACAATGGTAACGGCTGTCGAACAGAAGAGAGCCTGGAACAGAAAAAAGACCATTTGAAAGGGTTCATTTGACCCCACAGAAAAAGGCATGCCCCAACCCAGCCAACCACTGAGTGAGCTACCAAACATAAGGGGGTAACCCAGGGCCAGAAAGGCGGTCATGGAGACGGAAAAATCCACCAGATTTTTCATCGCTACATTGATACTGTTTTTAGAGCGGGTCAACCCGGTCTCTAGACAGAGAAACCCTGCCTGCATCAATAAGACCAGACCAATTGAGATGGTAACCCAGAGGATGTCCAGCAGTGCTTTATCCAACATAATCTCTACCAAAGAGGAGTGCCGATAACCTTATGGTATAAGGGCAAAGGGCAGGCCAATCCAAAGCAGAGCGGAATACTTTTAAAACAATCTGGTATTTTACTGAATAAACGGATGGTTACACAGGCTAGAATAATCAGGCTATAGACAGAAGCTTGGCTAAAATAAAAACTAACACAGATAAAAACATGATGCTTATTACAACAAGACGATTAAAAAATAAGCACCTTCTTCAAGAATTAATCAAACGGTTGATCCAAGCTAAAAAATCACTCTCTTCTATCACACCGGTACGCGTATCGACAATTTGCCCATGGCGGAACAGCATGAATATGGGCACACCCCTGACCCCATACCGGCGAGGGATGGTTGGATTATGGTCAATATCCAAACGTAGGCTCACCACACCAGAGAGCTGTTGAGCAACCTGTTCATAGACAGGTGTCATCTTACGGCTATTACCACACCAAGGTGCCCAGAACTTGACTAAGACCACCCCTGTGGCTTCCACCACGTTATGATCAAACTGCTCTTCGGTAATATCTAAAACAGCTGAGCATGTTGACATAAAGGCTCCTTAGCTCCGTTTAAGCCGAGCACGTGGACGACGACTATGGGCCTTAAAGTTGGTCATCTGTTCTACTTTGCTATCTAACTGTTTAAGAGGGGTTCGGGCACGACTCTCTCCAGCCTCTAACGCCGCTTCATAACACTCAATGGCTGTCCCTAGATCTTGATCAACCCCATTACCACGCTCAAACATACGCCCTAAATGAAAATGGCCAGCACCCACACCTGCATCGGCAGCTTTCTGGTAATAGGCCAAAGCTCTAGCCAGATCTTTACCATCCATGGTTAAGCCTTGCTCATAGAGCAAGCCCAACTGATCCAGGGCTTGGGGCATACCCAATTCAATGGTCCGTAAAAACCACGCTTCAGCCATCATGCCATCCGGCTGTCCATGCAAACCCTCTTTATAAATGAGGGCAAGCTCATAGGCTGCAGAGGCCAGCCCCAATTCAGCTTCACGCTCCAAGAGATCCATAGCTGCCTGTAAATTACTGGCAACCCCCAGCCCATGCGCCAGAAAACGACCCAAGGATACCTTAGCCTCTGGCAAGCCCCACTCTGCGGCCTTTTGAAACAGCGTAAAGGCCCGATGCAGATCTTTCTTCACACCCCGCCCAAGTTCATACAACTGCGCCATTTGGTAATGGGCTTGGGGATGATCCTGAACCATCGCCAGTTCAAACCATGGCCCTGCTTTTTGAAGGGTCAGTTTTTTTGCCCGCCCTTCACGAATCATCAACCCCAAATACATTTGCGCGTCAGCGTTACCCTGGCCTGCTGCCAACTGAAAACAGTGCAGAGCTTTTTTATGATCCTCAGCTACACCATTGCCTTGCCGGTACATCTTCCCTAACTGAAACCAAGAGGGGGCATGATGACGTTTAGCCGCTTGATAAAACCAGCGCTTAACATCATCCGGCGTCTCATCCAACGCTTCAGCCACATCCATAAATAGGTGACCCAGTTGATACATCGCCCCGACATCACCCAAGGTTGCGGCCCGCTGGTACCACACAGCCGCCATCAATGGATCGGCATGATCCCCAACCTGCTTCATCCATCCCAGAGCATTCAGCGCAGTCGCCGAACCATGACTGGCGGCTTCACTGTACGCACGCTGGGCTTCATCATGATCCTTCTGCAACCAGGCACGGTCGCCATCCCGCAACACCATAAGCAGTGGTGTTTGATGAGAATCCTCCAGGCTTTTTTGCTTAAACAGCGTTTGAACCCCTGCCAACCATGATTGAACGGATTGTGGACGGGCGGCCGGTTCTAAAATTAAAGCGGCATCAATCGCCTCTAAGAACGCATCAGGATAACCCCCTACCCCTAATGTTTTCGCCGGAATTAATGGATCATCCCAGCCATACTCCCGTTGATAGCGCTGCCTTACCCGTGCATCACATGGAACAAAGCCCGCCACACTCTCATAGAGGATCGCACCCAGGCTATAAATATCACTCCAGGGGCCAATGTGCTGCTCACGGCCCAACGCTACCTCTAAGGCACTGTAACCCACGACCGGTGTGGATATTCCCCGGTTGGCCTCACTACTGTTCTGCTTTTCAATACCAGAAAACCCGATACAAACCGGTATACCATCATCCAAATCCATAAGAATATGTTCTGGTTCCAGATCCAGGTGCAGAATATTTTGCGTATGTAGTTTACGTAGGGCAGAACCAAGGTCACAGGTAAGGTTCAACAGTTCACGGGGGGTCAGGCCACGCCTTTTTAAACGTAACGCCAAGGGCTCCCCATTAACATGAGGTAACACCATAAACAAACCACCATCGATATGAAGGCTCTCTCGTGGGGTTGCCAGCGATGGATGACGGAGGTTCTGCAAATAAGTGACCTGAGTCAAAAAGGCCGCCTGATAGCGTGCCAGAATGGTTTCACTACCGATAATAGGCTGAAGATGCCCTTCCTCACCACGACGGGCGTAGCGGTGCGGCATAAACTCTTTGAGCGCCACACGGTCACCATTGGCGTGATGAGCCAGATAGGTTACCCCAAGACGACCACGACCCAGGCAACGCTGAATGGTATAGTCACCGATACGGGTATAATTGGGCAGAACGTCACTAAACATCGCATCTCATAAGGTTTTAGGCGAATTCACTTCTGCTATCATGCCACGTTACATGAATTTTTTTTAGTGCAATTATCATTTGTTATGATTTGTCTGCTTCTGACATTCTGGCAGAGTATACAGGGACCTTAACTGGAGTATTGACCAAAGTCTGGGAAGATAAGCGGTCAGCTTGGTGAAAACATGTAGATAATGGTGCATACCCCCTTGTGACATGGTATAAAAAAATGCGTAAAAACATACCCATTGCCAATGTAGGCTTAAGTTTTACTACACTGTTTAACCTATTATTTTAATTTATTATCACATCAAATAACTCGATAGGTCTGCCATGGAAACCACCACACGGCCCCCGCCCCCTTTGGCGCCGCAAGCAAGCCAACCCCTTAACGAGGAACACCCACCTGTGCAAGAAGAGCCTCTTGAGAAACACAGGGTTATGTTTACAGCTAGAGCTAGAGATTACTTTAAGATCTGGATTGTTAACTGGGCTTTAACCATTTTGACATTGGGTATCTATTCAGCGTGGGCCAAAGTACGGCGTAACCGCTTTTTTTATAACCATACCATTATAGATGGCCACAATTTGGAGTATACTGCAGATCCTATTCGTATCCTCAAAGGTCGTATTATTGCAGCTGCATTTGTTATACCCATGGTGGTCTTGGAACAGATGCAGGACCTTCAATTAAAGCTCATCAGTAATGCCATTTATTTCATGATCCTCATGCTACTACCAGCCGTTATTGTTATGGCTATGCGCTTTAGCTTACGCAATACCGAGTATCGTGGCATACGCTTTAACTTTGAGGGAAAGATGGGAAAATCCTATCTGGTCTATATGCTCTGGACCATCATAGGCTCTGTCTCCATGGGCTTACTTTTTCCCATAGCATATAAAAAACAGACAGAATATTTATTGGTGAACAGCCACTTTGGACAAAGCCCATTTCAGGCCAAGCCACCGCTCTTAGATCGACATTTTTATGGTGTTTTTCTTCTCTTTTTCCTAGAAATGGCCGTCTTAAGCGGAGGGTTGCTGGCACTCAATTCACTGCTAAGCGATATCTCTACAGAGTTTCCAATTGAATACACCTTCATCTTCTCTGCCATCCCGTTTGTACTCTTTGTTGCTTTTTTTATCGCAGTAACCTCTGTGTTTAGAGCCGCTGTCTTTGAGCTGGTTTGGAGTCAGACCCATTTGAGCACCCTCTCTTTTTCATGCGACCTGAGCAAAAGCCGTATTTTCTGGATTGCTCTTAGCAACTTGTTTTTACGTGTGATTTCACTGGGTTTTTTAAGTCCTTTGGCCACCATTCGCATGAAAAAATACATGCTTTCTTCGATACAGGTAGAAACGACAGCCACGGCTAAAAATCACTTTTTGGCTGATAATCGTGATAACCAGTCAGGTAGTACCGCAGAAGGTTTGGATGATCTGGTTGGATTTGACTTTGGTATCTAACCCTTAACGGAAACCAACCGATGACCCTACTTCATGGACAGCACTTCAATGGACAGGATAGCCAGAGCCGCCCAGCTCAGATGGAGTTGACCGATCAAGGAATTATGCGTTTTAAGGATGCCACAGGCACCTTACGCTCTCTTTACCCCCATGATCGATCGGTCAGCCCTCCCATGGGTAATACCCCCATGCGCATTCGGTTTGGAGAGGGCGAGCAGTTTGTTACGGAGCAGATTGAAGATCTGCAGCACTATTTGGCCAAACATGAGGAGGGTCGGCTCGAGCGGGGCGTTCACCATATGGAGCAGCGGTGGCGCTGGGTGACGGTTTCACTCTTGGTGGTAGTGGCTTTTATCTGGGGGATCTTCCAGTATGGCATACCTTGGACGGCACAGCTTGTTACAGCCATGCTTCCCACATCAGCTGATCAGCATTTGGGTAAACAGAGCTTAAAGTTACTGGATTACTTAGCCTTTAAAAAAACCCACCTTTCAGATAAAGATCAAACCCACTATCAAAAGCTCTTTCAACAGACGGTCGCAACCCTACCCAAAAGAGAGCACTTACCTTATACCCTGCACTTTCGATCTGCCCCAAAGATTGGCGCCAATGCGCTGGCTCTACCTTCTGGCGATATGATCGTGACAGATGCCTTTATCAAACTGCTTAAAACTGACCAGGAGTTTCAGTCGGTTTTAGCCCATGAAATTGGCCATATCTATCAGCGTCACAGTGTGAAATTGGTGGTACGCTCGGCACTGCTCTCTCTTACAGCAAGCATGCTTATTGGCGATCCAAGTAGTAGTTTTAATGATATCGCCATGAGTGCAGGGCTAATGGTACAACAGTTAAGCTATGGGCGAAGTTTTGAATCACAAGCGGACCAGTTTGCCATTACCTTCATGAAGGCGCAGCAAATTCCCGCCTCAGCTTTTGTAAATATTCTGTCACGGCTGGAGCAAAGCCATAGAGTGAAAAAGAAGGAACAACAGGGGTTGGAGTACTTCTCGAGCCACCCTCTCACCAGCAAACGTATTGCCCATATTGAACAAGCACTGGGCACACATTAACCCATTGGCCAACCTTTGCTATTACGGTAAAGAGTGTTCAGATGGTAGGTAGCAGGATCAGTTGAAATCAAAGGTCAATACGGGAAGGTAAAAGAAGAACTCTACACAGAGGGCTCAATCGGTTGGAGTAGGTTTTTGTACGGCAACCATCTCAGCCTGAACAATCTCTTCACTGGCCCCACCATGCGGTAACACAGTGGTTGCCTCTTGAGATGAAGAGTCTAAGGGCAGCGCTTTCACATCATCGCGGCTGAGGCTCTGCTTTAATTCTTCAGAAGATTTTTGTCGGCTTCTGCCTTCAAACTGGCTACCACGCTCCACCACCAGAATATGGGAAGCAATCTCACCCGCCGCATGGCCCGTCCCCATAATCTCTACTTCATCACAGTCAGCTTGGCCTTCAAAACTCCCCGTAATGACAAAGCGCTGGGCATAGACTTGCCCTTCAATACGACCTCGACCACCAATAGAGACCTCACCGCTACAGTGCACTTCTCCTACCAGCAGACCATCAACATGAAGGTCGCAATCACTCTGGATCAGCCCTTCTACTTTTGAGCCAGATGCAATGACGGTTGTGCCGGATCGCTCAAACGACGGTTGAGAAGATTTACCAAAGAGTGCCATCGCACCCGCCTCTCTTCAAAGATAGTGTCGTAATTTTCAGCACGCCAGCTGACAAAACGGGCGGGGTCCAACTTGCGGTGAACAAAACGTACCTCATAGTGAAGGTGTGGACCACTACTTTTACCGCTGTTACCTGACAGCGCAATACGGTCCCCTTTACCGACAAAAGCCCCAGCCTTCACTAAGGTTTTACTTAGATGGGCATATACCGTACGAAACCCAAAATCATGGCGCACAATCACAAGGTGACCATAGCCACTACGTTTATGGTTGCCTGCAAACTCCACCACACCATCGGCAGTAGCCCGTACTGTGGTACCAATGGGGGCACGCATATCCAGGCCACCATGGAACTCCCGCTTACTGCTTATGGGGTCAACACGCTCACCATACCCACTGGTAATTTTACGGGAGTAGATCGGCCGCCCATTCGGTAGACGGTTGAGCAGGTAACGCTTAACCCGCTCACTATTGGTCGCCGCCAGAACCAGAGCATCCGCTTTAGCTTGCGCATCCTGATACTTCTGCTGCACCTGATTGATCACCACATCCTTGTTCTGGCTCAGCTGCTGCAACTCTCGGTTTTGGGAGTGAAGGTGTGAGAGATCAGTACGGGTCGCGGTTAGACGACTTTGTAATTTTTCCGCATCTTTATAGAAGTAAACCCCTAAGGCTCCTGACCCTAGCAGCGCGCCAACCCCCAACATCACCACAATAACCACCGCACGCAACCGCGAAAAGGAGACCCGCAAATGCTTGGCCCCCTCATGGGTGGTGATGGTAATGGTGAAATGTTTGCGCATGGCGCAGCCGTCCTAACGATCTCGGGTCATAAGTCGATGACGAAAGAGGTTATGACCAACCGATGCAATCCATGCTTATTTTCGGTATTGGTCTTCTCATTTTATCACAAAGTGCAACATACAGGTCAATAATCCCATGCCATGCAGCGGCTATTTTCGCCACAAGCAGAGGAAAAGTCTAGGGATGGTGAAGGTCGCTTGCTTGTAACACCAGCCAAAGCGTACCTTAGGCCTGTGCCATCCCCTTTCATGATCTGTCTTGGTGAGGAAAAATCCCTTGAAAAGCTACCGTAAAGAGCTATGGTTACAAGTACCTGGACGCCGCGGTTTTATCAATATCACCCCTCAGCTTGAAGCCTGCTTGGCCGATAGCGGCATTACCGAGGGCTTGCTGCTCTGTAATGCTATGCATATTACCGCCTCCGTTTTCATTAATGATGATGAGCCAGGATTACACCATGACTATGAGCGGTGGCTTGAAGAGCTGGCCCCACATGAGCCAATTTCCCACTATCATCACAACCGCACAGGTGAGGATAATGGAGATGCCCACCTAAAGCGGCAGGTGATGGGTCGGGAAGTGGTGGTGGCCATTACCCAGGGTGAGATGGACTTTGGCCCCTGGGAACAGGTCTTTTATGGTGAGTTTGACGGACACCGGAAAAAACGGGTGCTGGTTAAGATTATTGGTGAATAACAAACCATCCCCTCTTTACGCTTAGATCCCATGCATGCGAGGACCCCCATGCCCTTTAATTCGAAACTGCAACAGGCCATTGAGCTACACAGCCAAAAACGTTTGGAACAGGCTGAAGCACTCTATATACAGTGCTTGGAAAACTCAGAAGAACAGCCTATTGCCTTAGAAAACCTCTCTATTCTTAAACTGGAGCAAGGGGATAATGAGGCGGCCCACCGCTACGCCAACCAGCGCCTTAGTAAAAAACCATTGAGTATCAATGCGGTGAACAATATCGCGATGGTTTGTATGCGTATGGGAAAACTGCGGGAAGCTGATCACTATTTCACCCAACTGCTTAGTCAGTATTTTGATAATCCGAGTATGTTCCAGAATGCTGCTTTGGTTAAGTTTCAACTGGCTATGGAGGGTTTTCCCGTTGCGGAAGATCTTATGAACCTAGCCCAGAAAGGTGTGGATCACTTTCCTGAAAGTCCCGCCCTGCTCCATAATTTGGCTTTAAGCCATTTTATGAAGGGAAATGTAGAGGAGGCCTCAGCCCTCTATGGTGCGTGCATCCGCCGTTCTGAAGAGGATGCCCTCTCCTATTTACGTCTCTACAGTGGTCCAGGCAGTAAAGATGAGGTCATCTATGAAAACTTGGTTAAATTGACCAATAAAGGGCCACTTAGCGACCCCTTGGCACAGATTAATCTGTTGTTTGCCCGTGCGCATGCCGAACACGCCCGTGAAGATTATGAAACCGCCTATACCTTTTATCAGCAAGCCAACATAGCCTTAGCAAAAGCCCGCCGATCAGTTGTGCATCAAGAAAAGATGATGACCCTTAAGCTGGAAGAGATTAAAGAACAGCTTGATGGCTTTAAGCTCACGCCCTGGGATGGCCCAAACCCCATCTTCATACTTGGTATGCCCCGATCAGGCAGCACCCTGATCGAAGAGATCATTGCCCGCCATGAACAGGTCACACCTGGCGGAGAACTGCCCCTGCTTAATGAAGCATTAGGTGCCTTATTGGCCCCCTTAATGACCGGCGAGGCACTCTTGACAGAACAGGTTGCTGAAATCCTGTTAGAGAGCCGTAACTATTACCGCAAAGAGCTGAAAACCCGCCAGATTAGTAGCCCTTGGTATACGGATAAATCGCCTGGAAACTTCCGCTTTGCGGGCATTTTGCCCATCCTCTTTCCTGAAGCAAAAATCATTCACTGCCAACGGAACCCTGTGGCCACACTACTCTCATGCTTCCGTAGTTACTTTTTTGAAGGTCATGGTTGGAGCAGCACACCTGAAAACCTGGTGGACTACTACCACTACCATCAGCGTACTATGGCCACTTGGGACTCATGGCACCCGGGTAAAATTGAGCAGGTTCACTATGAACAGGTTGTCGGCAACCCTGAAGCAGAGACACAAAGACTGTATGCCGCTTTAGAGCTGGCCTGGAAACCAGAGTATCTAAACTTCCAAGCACATTCAGAACGCCCTGTTATGACACAAAGTTTAGATCAAGTTCGACAGCCGATCCATACTCACAGCCTGGACCAAGCCCAACATTACCCGGCTTTTACCGAAGCTGTGCAGACATTACTTAACACACCTAAGTAACATCTATAGATCACACCCCATAAGCAAAAAGGCCGATCTATCAGTAAGATAGATCGGCCTTTATTCGCACACTTAACGGATCGCAGAAAATCAGCAGGTGACAATAACCATTGAGAGATCATCATCCATCACATCACTGCCACTAAATGTAGCTAAACTTTCTAGAAGCGTTGCCTTTAGTGATTCAATATCTGGTGACTTTTGTGCCAACTCAGCCACACGCTCATCGCCGTACATAGACCCATCTCGATCCGATGTAACCTCAGAGATTCCATCGGTAAAGGCCACGACCCGATCTCCAGGCTCAACCTGCAGGGTACAGCCCCCAACCTCAAAACCATCGGAACCGATAACACCCAACGAAAGTGTGTGGCTTTTGTACATCTCAACTTGGCCATTACAGCGCAAGAGAAAAATGGGCGGGTTCCCCCCATTCCAAATAAACAGTCGCTTTTGAACCGCATCATACTCCACAAATGAAGCCGCCAAGAACAGTGTGGTTGGCAACTTCATATGTAGCTGGCGGTTCATCTCCGTTAGAATTTGATCCGGTGCATACCCTTTTTGGGTCATGGTGCAGAAGATATCCGTGACCATTGGGCCAGCCAATGCCGCAGTTAAACCGTGACCGGTAAAATCCCCCAAAAACACATGCCGAACCCCAGAGGGCCGGGTAGCTGCTATGAGGATATCACCCGATGCCCGCTCCATGGGATGAAAGATGGTGGAAACCCCCATCACTTCATTGGTGCTGTGGGCACGCATACGGTCAAGAATATCTGCAACAATCGAGCGCTCCCGCAACATCTCTTCATTGCGTGCCATCAGCGCTTTTTGCATCATTTTTTGTTCGGTTAGATCATGAATGATAGCAAAAAAACGTGTCTCCCCATCACTACTCTCAACTTTTGATACCGCTAACTGCACCACAAAGCTGTGCCCATCCCGATGCAGCGCCTTCACTTCCTGGCCACTACCCGAACTGGCGGTAATTTGATCTATAGAGGGGGTGTGTGCGACAGATTCTGGCCCAGATGAGGCTGAAGGCAGCAAGAGCTGAATACCCTGCCCAATCATAATGGCACGAACGTAACCAAACAGCCTTTCTAGCGCTGGGTTAACATCCAAAATAATACCATCTTCATCAAACACCACAATGGCATCTACAGCGGTACCGAATAGTGCAGCCAGCCACTGCTCGGAACTCTGCCTCTCCCGTACGGCTTGGCGTCGTTCCAACAATAAATGGGTACGCTGTTTCAGTAGGGACCAGTTTACAGGTTTCAGCAGATACTCATCGACCCCGACATTAAAAGCACGTTCAATATCGGCCTCATCATCGCTGCTGGTGAGCATGATAATGGGTAGAGTAGGCTTTTGATCATGGTGTTGACGGATATTACGGCAGACATCAAATCCAGTCATGCCTGGCATATCTGCATCCAACAGCATCAGATCAGGTTTATCCCCTGACTCAACGGCGGCAATAGCCTCCAAACCGTCTTTCATCAGAATAACCTGATAATCAAGCTCTCGGTAAAACTTATCCAACATCAGTCGGATGGTAGCTGAATCATCCACCACCCAGATTGTGTTGCGGTTCATAAAAGATTCCTAAACAAAAAACTCTTAAAACAACCCTCAAAACATGTACAACCGTGCTAGAGTGCCACGTTTGAGCTCAAGAACCAAGCGTTTGTTACTTTAGGAGACATTTTCATCCCAGAAGCACCCAATGATGGAGGGAAAAAAACACTCTGAACCCCTTTTTTTTCAAACAGCGTTCGAATACGCCCCTACCCTTGTTGAATATGATGGGTCGGTATTGACCACAGATTATTGGCAAATGTATGGGCTATATCCAATCTATCCCCCACGTGATAAAGCCCCCCACCCCCTCAAAGACCTATTTTCTTGTCTGCAAATACTTTAAGTATAGATAAGGGTTAAACTGCCGTTTCAATCCATACCGATAGGTCGAATAGATTATGGGGGAATAAGGCGACGGAAAAGGATCAATCATCAGGCTTGGCATCCTCTTCTACGCCCTGTACTATTCACCTGAGTGTTTACCATCATTCACAGCACACCCCATCTCTTCTCGTCACCTTAGAAGATGGGGTAAAGGTCACGGTTTGGCCAACCGCTACCCTGCAGTTCCAAAAGAATGGACCACAATGTGATACAAACAGTCAGGTTCCGCTGGGTTGATGAGTTAAATGGTGGCCTAACCGCAGCCGTTATTGCGCTGCCCTTAGCGTTGGCATTTGGTGTTGTGGCCTTTGCGCCGATGGGACCTGCCTACGCGGCTCATGGTGCCTTAACCGGCCTACTTGGTGCCGTTTATACCGGTTTTTTTGCCTCACTCTTTGGGGGGACGCCCAGCCAGGTTACCGGACCAACGGGTCCTATGACCGTGATCGCAACAGCGGTTATTGCCGAGACAGTACAACGCTTTGGTCATGATCTAAACACCGTTATGCTCTGTTTGAGTGTGGTCATTATTATTGGTGGTCTTACTCAACTTATTTTAGGCGTGATCAAGGGCGGACGTCTGATTAAGTTTGTGCCTTATCCCGTTGTTGCCGGCTTTATGAACGGCATTGCCATTATCATTTTCATCAGCCAAATTCCCCCTTTTCTAGGCATGCGGGATTTCTCCCACCTGCCACAACCTGATACACTTTTACCCGCGACCATCGTTGGTACAGGCGCTTTACTCGCTCTTTTGCTCTGTAAAAAACACACCCCAAAACTACCCAGCGCCTTGATTGCTTTACTCGTTGGTGTGGTTATTTATCAACTTCTGGCACTGCTCGGTATCGCGCCTTCTCAGGCAGATGCCAACCCCCTGGTCATTGGGCCAATTGTTAACCCCTTTGCCGATTTGAATCAATTACAACAAGCGATGCCACTGTTCCAAATGGATCAGCTGCCTCAGCTGCCTGCCAGCAGTTGGAGCTTTTTACTTTTTAATGGCATGGCTTTGGGATTATTGGGTGCATTAGATTCCTTATTAACTTCTCTGGTAGCAGACTCCATGACTCGTGGTCGCCACCACTCAGACCATGAGCTCAGGGGGCAAGGGATCGCTAATATTGTTAGCGCTCTGGGGGGTGGTTTGGCGGGAGCTGGGGCAACGGTACGTACCTTGGTCAATATTCAAGCTGGTGGTCGCACCCCTGTCTCAGGGATGATCCATGCACTCTGTATTCTACTGGTCACGGCTCTGCTCAGTAACTATGCCGCATGGATACCCTTGGCAGCTCTGGCAGGTATTCTTTTTTATACCGCCGTCACTATGATTGACTACAAAGCCCTACAGCTTATACGCAACCGTGAAGTACGCCATGAGTTTCTTATTATGCTGCTGGTCACAGGCTTAACGGTTGCCATAGACCTAATGGTAGCTGTTGGGGTGGGATGTGGCATCGCTCTTTTGCTGTTTACCATACGCCTGGTTCGTCAACCGATTGTTCATGAGCGTATTCGCGGTAATGAACTGTTTTCACGTAATTTCAGGTCACCAGAGGAGATGTCTTTTTTACAGGATGCCGGACAACGCACACTGATCTATAGCGTACAAGCCCACCTGTTTTTTGGAACCGTTGATGCTTTGGTACAGGAGGTTGAGCAAGATTGGCAAAGTGCTGACCGTTTTCTGTTTGATTTTTCAGCTGTGCGGGAAATTGATCTAACCGGTGTGCATATCATCACCTCTCTGGTCGCTAAATTGCTCGACGCCCAAAAAGAGGTTCATTTGTGTGGGCTACCCCATATGGAACAACATGCTTCTCCCCACTCTGTAAGGGCCATGTTAGAAGGTTTGGGTGGCCTGGAGGATGGCGGTGAGGTACACCTTTACCACAATTTAGATCTGGCCCTGGATGCAACAGAAACCAAACTACTGGCCAGCATGCCAAAGGCAGCCCCAAAACCGAGCGTTAAAGACCACCCAGCCATACCAAAAATGCGTCATTTGCTAGAACCGGTATGGGCCAATATGCAGGTTCAGACCCTCGCACCGGGAGAAAAGTTAACAGAGCCTGGAACAGCACTGAAGGCGGTTTGCCTGGTTTGTGAAGGGGAAATTTCTGTTTTCCGCCCAACCCCAAGCGGTTTGGTCCGTATTTCCAAAGCTGGGCCTGGGGTCTTAGTAGGCTTACGTGCGCTGTTTGAAGAGACCCACACCCAGGGTTCTTCATTGGTCGCTGAACAGGGGGCCAAGGTAAGGCTACTGCCTATCGAAGCTCTACACCAGTGGAGCTTAAACCAGCCACAAAGCTATATTACCTTCCAAAAAGCTATGCTACGTGCGGCCATAAGCCATTATGATATGTCTGCCAATGCGCTGATTTGGATGGAGCATCATCGCCATAATAGCCGTTGAGCCAAGGGCCGTGACTTAACCAGGGCCCAAACAGCCTACCCGCGATCTTGTACTATGGCTTTAATTTAACCCATTCCCGTAATGCCTGTGCCACCTCTTCAATCACATTTTCCCAGGGGTTGGCGAAACGTACCCCCCTAAAGATCTGCATGGTTGGATACCAAGGGCTATCCTTACGATCTTTAAGCCATCGGAAATCTGCCTTGCAGTATGCCATCATCCACACCGGTACGCCCAAACCACCGGCTAAATGTGCCACCGCCGTATCAATGGTAATCACCAGGTCCAGGTTTTTTATCAATGCTGCGGTGTCATGAAAACTGTGTAAGTGTGCTTCATCATGCTGCATTTTGTGCCACAAAGGGGTTTGCTCATCCCCAACCATGGGATCTTTTTGTAATGAGATAAAGGTAAGGCCTTCAATCTCACCCCAAGAGGTCAGCTCTTCTAAAGGAACCCTTTTATGCATCGCCTTCATGAACATAGGATTACCTGTCCAAACCAACCCCACTTTTTTTCCCCTCACCCCTTTAAGGTGTTTTTTCCACTGTTTAACTGTGGTGGTCTTGGGGTAAAGATAGGGTACTTGCCCAGGTATCTTATTCAGAGAAACCTTCAGACGATGGGGTAGACTCATGATCGGCAACCAATAGTCATATCCCGTTGCTGGTGCGTGATCTAAAAGCCACACTTTATCCACCACCGGCATCTGTTCAAACAACGCACTCAGCGCCGGGTGTGTGACGACAGCCAGCTTACATTTACATCTCTTTTTCAAAGGGGCCAACAGACGGGCCATCTGTAACTGATCACCAAACCCTTGCTCCCCAGCAATCAACAGCGTTTTACCTTTTAGGGGCTCTCCCTGCCAGAGAGGAGCATCGGGCGGTTGCTGTTCCATATAGTGGTGCGTTTGTGTTTGTGTGGCTTTAAAACGGGACTCATAAAGAGACCACCCCTCTTCATATGCGCCCTGCAACAACCGAACACAGCCCAAGCTATACTGTACAAAAGCATGATCTGGCCATTGTTTTAGCGCCTGCTCATACAACTGGGCCGCTTCATCATCCAGTTCAGCTTCCACATTACTCATAAGGTGGGTTGCCAAACTGATCAGCGCCCCACTTTTACCTTCTGAGAGTATAAGCGCTTGGCGTAAATGGTGGGTGGCTTGTTGGGCCAGTGATTTATCCTGCGCCAATGTCGTGCCCAGCGCATGGTGAATTTCCGCTAACTTGGGGTTCAACGTTAAGACACGTTGATAGGCTTTCGCAGCCTCTGGCAGGTGGCCACACTTAACTAAAGCTCTGGCCAAGCGCCAAGGCACTTCAATTTGATGGGGAATAAGGGACTCAGCTTCCTGCAACAGTTCAACCGCCTGGTCATAGAGCTTCTGTTCAAAAATATCAGCGCCCTGCTCAAGCAACACCTGCCCCAAGGTTTGGCCCATAGCCGGATCCATTTGGACCACACGTCGATAATCAGCCACAGCCTCAGCATAGCGCTTAAGCTGCCGATAGCAAAAGGCCCGATTACCCAAATAGACCGGATGGGACGGATCCAATGCAGCAGCCTGCCCAAAGGCCTCGATCGCCGCTTGCCAGCTGTGTTGTTCCAAATATAGGCGGCCGATCGCATCCGCTGTTTCTGCACACTGAGGCTGAAGTTGCTGAGCACGCATCAAAAAAAAGAGGGCACCCGACCAGATTTTATGCACGGTGTACAGCCGCCCCAACGCCAGACAGGCCGTCGCATCATGGGGGTTTTGCGCCAACGCTAAAAAGTGGGGTTGCTCTTCTGAGAAGCCTGTTTCGGGAATAAGGGTAGCTTGCTCACTTTTCACACGTAACCCCATTTTGCTTACCACAGTTATTGTCTATTTTTTTGTTACAGATCATGGACTATGTCTAAATATAGCTTCACTTAATCTAACGACAGAATAACAAGACATAAACAAACGAAATCTATCTAAAAATTAAAATTTTTTGGTAACTATCTGCCAGAATCACCCTCTAATTAGAGTAGGATATTCAATGGAGAAGCCCCTACCTATGAGGACGACATGAAGATATGTAAAAATGAGCAGAAAATCCTTATCATGATCAAGCAGACCCTGCTAGAGATTATGGCAGAACATCGGGATGAAATTCCCAATCACCCAGAAATCTTTGAAGTCTTTGATAATCTACCTAACCTCAATAAAAATACGCTGGTTGAGACGCGTTGCCCATCGTGCCATGGAGATGCCTGCTCATTCGGAGCAGAAATCAAAGACGAGCTGGAAGCCCTGATCAGCGCGAACTCCATATCTGAGATCGCAACAATTTTTGGAAAACGTGGCATCTATGTGAACGGGCGCCGTATGAAGGGTCAACACACTCATGCCATAGATACCAAGACAGGTAAAGCCATTGATGCTCCCGAGATCTCAGCGGATCAGAACATTAAACCCTAAAGATCCGAGGCTCTTATTACGAACAGCGGATGAGAAGCATCCCTTCATGGCTATCCGCAGGTATGGCCTCGGGGATCGGAATACGTACCTGGTGACCTGAACCTGGTGCAACCTCCATAGGGGTACCATCCAGCTTTTCCATCTGAGATAAGATAAAACGATGATTGCCCGTAGGGGTCATCAGTTCAAGCGCCTCACCCACGGCAAATTTGTTTTTCACCTCAACATGCAGCTGGTGGCCACGGCCATTTAATACCTCACCAATAAATTGCTGACTATTTTGGGTACTACCATGCTCATAGTTCTGCATCTCATCAGGGGCATGGCGGTCATAGAAACCTTCTGTATAACCACGGTTAGCCAGATCATCCAACTCCAGCAGCCAGCGCGGATCAAAAGCCTCTCCCCGAGCTGCAGCATCCAGCGCCTTGCGGTAGACCTGAACCGTACGGGCAACATAGAAGAAAGATTTGGTGCGTCCTTCAATCTTCAGGGAGTTCATACCCATTTCAGCCAGCGCTTCTACATGGCGGATCGCACGTAGATCTTTGGAGTTAAACACATAGGTACCGTGTTCATCCTCTTCCATGACCATCCATTCATCTGGCCGATCTTTTTCCTCAATCAGATACATAGGTCCAGGCTCTTCGGCCGGAACCACCCGTCCCTCTTCCGTCTGTGTGGCCGGAACCCCCTTGTAGGACCAACGACAGGCATTGGTACACGCCCCCTGGTTGGGATCACGATGACTCATATAACCTGAGAGCAAACAGCGACCGGAATAAGCCACACACAGCGCCCCGTGAATAAAAGCCTCCAGCTCCATATCCGGACAACGCTCACGGATCGTCGCCATCTCCTCAACGGACAATTCACGGGAAAGAATAATCCGTGAAATACCCATGGTCCCCCAAAACTTAACCGCTTCAGAGTTCACCACATTGGCTTGAACCGACAGATGTAGAATTTGATTGGGCCAATGCTGACGCAAGATATGAATGATGCCAGGATCTGAGACAATCAGAGCATCTGGCTGCATCGCCAGTACCGGTTCCATATCCTTTAAAAAGGTATCAATTTTAGTATCATGCGCCACAATATTGCATGCAACATAGAGCTTTTTACCCGCAGCACGGGTAAGGTTTAGCGCTTCTTGTAAGCCAGGAACATCAAAGTCATTTTCTCGTACCCGCAAACTGTAGCGCGGTAGCCCAACATAGATGGCATCGGCCCCATAGGCCATAGCATATTTTAAACTTTTTAACGTACCTGCAGGGGCTAACAGTTCCGGCGTGGACATAGAAATACTCGATGGGTTGCGGTGTAAGAGGTATGTTCTGTGAAATCGATCAGGCAGGGGCGGGCTGGTTAAGCACCTCATGACGGATGCTCTCCAGAATGGCGCCTGCTTCCTTGATTAACGCTTCGTCAATAGACAACTCTTTGAGCGTCTCAACCAAATTTTCGACCACGGCATCAAAATGGCTATCGTTGAGTCCCTTCTCTTCAACTAAATGCATATGGGCAGCCCTCATGGCTTGCCCGCTATAGCGAGGAGGCCCACCAAAAGCAAAAGTAATAAAATTTTTCTGCATGACGCGTTGCTGCGCCAAATCAACCTGATTAAAAAAATGGTTGATCCGCGTATCTTCCATTACTTTTGCGTAGAACAGATCCACACAGGCTGAAACAGCCTTCTCTCCACCCAAGCGTTCAAACAGAGAGTTAGTGCTGTATACGCCATCCACCGGGGCCATAGGTACTCCTGAAAAAAATGAGGAAGATTAGTCACTAAACTTGGCAAAAGCTTCTTGCATGAAGGTCTCAAAATTCTCTGCATTCAGCGGCCGACCATAGAAGTATCCTTGGATTTCATCACAGGATTCTTGAGCTAAAAAGGTCAACTGTTCCTCATGCTCCACACCTTCTGCAATCACTTCCAAGTTTAGACTGTGCGCCAGATTGATAAAGGCACGAATGATCGCGGCATCTTCAGAGTCTGTGGTGCAGTTTCGCACAAAAGATTGATCAATTTTTAGGGTATCGATAGGGAATTTTTTGAGATAGCTTAACGATGAAAAGCCGGTACCAAAATCATCAATCGCCAGCAAGACACCATAATCAGAAAGAATGGTCAACTTCTCCAGCGTCTCTTCCACATCACCCATGGCTATAGACTCCGTCAACTCCAACTCCAGAAAATGGGCCGGAAGACCACTCTCTTTCACTGTGTTGATCACCATATCGGTAAAGTCAGTAAGACGGAACTGAATACCAGATAGGTTAACGGAAATTCTTAACGGTACTCCCGTTTGATCCATCCAAACCTTACTTTGCCGACACGCCTCTTTCAGTGCCCACTGCCCCATGGGAATGACCAACCCCGTCTCTTCAGCCAACGGTATAAACTCACCCGGAGAGACCATGCCCTGTTCTGGATGTTGCCAACGGATCAAAGCTTCCATTCCAATCAACTTACCTGTCGCAACCTCCATCTGAGGCTGGTAGAACAGTAAGAACTCTTCCCGTTCAACGGCATTCCGCAGACCACTCTCTAAAAGAATACGTGCCAGGGAGGCAGTATTGAGCTCGGAGCGGTAGAACTGAAAGTTATTGCGTCCACTCTGTTTGGCGTGGTACATCGCCGTTTCTGCATTGCGCATTAAGGTACTTGGCTTTTCACCATCGATGGGGAAGATGGTCATACCAATACTGGTACCAATGGAAACCTCAACCTCATTAATCACCATGGGCAGTGCAATACGATCAAGAACTTCTTGCGCCAGTTGCGAAGCATCACGGTTACGGGACATCGCAGGCAGGATGATACCAAACTCATCCCCCCCCAAACGTGCCAAGGTTGTTTTAGCCGGACAGATCTCTTTTAGACGGTCAGCAATTTGCGTGAGTAAGTTATCGCCAACCTCATGCCCCATTGAGTCATTAATAACCTTAAAACGATCCAGGTCAACGATCAGAATGGCCACCCGACTACCGCTGTCTGCCGCTTCAGCCAGCGTCTGGTTTAGACGATCATTAAAGAGCAACCGATTGGGCAGCTCTGTTAAGGCATCATGACCCGACAGGTAGAGCAGATTCTCTTCAGATTCCTTAATGCGGGTTAGATCCGAAAAAACCCCAACATAGCTCTCCGTCTGTCCATCCGGTGTACGGATAGCGCTTATGTTGACCCATTGGGGATAGATTTCTCCATTTTTTCGCCGGTTCCACACCTCACCCTGCCATTTGCCATCATCCAGCAAGGTACGCCACATTTTATTATAGAAGCGGCTGTCATGCCGACCAGACTGCAACAGATTAATATTTTTGCCCAACACCTCTTGTCGATCATAACCGGTAATCGACTCAAAGGAGGGGTTGACGTTGGTAATCTGAGCTTCACTATCGGTAACCACGATACCCTCTGTCGTGTTTTCAAACACTTTTGAGGTCAAGGTTAACTGTCGCTCAGCCATCATCATTTTATAGAGAAAACGTACCCTGTTTTGCAGGCTAACCCAGTGAATAGGTTTGGGGACATAATCCGACGCCCCTACTTCGTAGGCACGGTTAATGGACTCATCATCTTCTAGACTGGTAATGATCAAAATTTGAATATGCGCCGTCGCAGGATCTTCTTTGATGCGTTTACACGCTTCAAAGCCATCCATGACCGGCATTTTAGCATCCATCAAAATGACATCGGGTTGATCTTTGGGGATCTTGTCGATGGCTTGCTGACCATGCTCCGCGGTCACATAGGACCACCCAATCTTTTTCATAAAGTGGCAAAGCAGGGTTTGAATGGCTGGATCATCATCCACCACCATGACCAAAGGCGTACGCCCGTTGGCGTCCAAACTATGCTCTTGCGCTGCAGGTGTCAGCATACGATTTTAAATCCGGTATTCTTGCCACGTCTATAAAAACAGATCCACTTAACGGTTATACACCCTAGACAGGTGCCTAACAGTAGAATCTGTTTTTTCCTGATATCGCTGTAGAAGAGTGGTTTCCAGCAGATTAAAGCATGGCAAAGCTTACATCTGTAGATACACATCCTAAAACGCTATCTATGAAATTATAACCCTTTCATTCTTGCAAAAAAATAGACGCTTCGCTATGGAAAAGCGATAAAAAAAAGCCACAGGAAAAAGTGGTCTTTTAGATCTTTTATCGAATGTCTCTTATCGAACAGATCAGCATAGTGTCTGTTGTTTTATTTCACACGAAGCAGCCCTCTTAAAGGGTGTGATATCGAAGCTTAGTACACCTTAAAATATAGGGCCAGACCATCACCTTTTCTTCCTCCAGCCCATCATTTACTAAAAAAAAAGCCCTCACAATTATGAGGGCTTTTTTTTAGATGTTACGTGCGTTCAGGCTTATGGGTTCCAGGGCGTCCAGGACTCTGGAGCTTCACCCTTTTTGGGTAGCAGACGGAAAAACTTAATACCCAAAACATAGATCAAACCTGCAACCGCAACCCCCCCTAAGCCAAGCAGCAACTCAGGCATTGCAGGCACATAATTGCCCACAGAGCCATCTTGGAAGCTACTGCTTACCTCATACCCTGGGAAAGGGTTAAAGGGATAGGTTTGTCCAGCCAACAAGGTGTGGGCAACAAATGAGACCTCACCGATAATCGCTGCAATCGCAGCCACCATAATGCCGTTAATATCTGAACCCCAAGTTTTATGGGAGAGGATATACAGCGGGGTCAATAGACCAATGATGACAATGCCACCCCAGTACAGCCAAGCCCAAGGGCCCGTCAACAACCAAGTCTCTACCTCATAAAAAGAGGGGCTATAACTCTTGGTGAACTTCTCTACAGCCATGAGGTAGAAGACCATCAAGGTAAAGAAGAGCAGCATATTACGCATACCGAAGATCAATTTATCATCCAATTGACGCTTGGTTTTGCGGTAGGTATAGACCAGTAACAGGGCACAAATTGCGGTTCCAGAGGTTAAGGAAACAGCAATAAAGGTGGGTGCTGTAATGGCCGAATGGAACACTTCACGGGCATGAATGACACCAAAGATAGAACCTGTGCCGGTTGTCAGGATGACACGCCCCGCAAAAGCGGCACTACCTGAGAGTTTGACGAACTTTTCATTGCTCATCATAGCCCAAAGGTAGAAGAAACAGAGCACAACAAACCCTGAGTAGAGGAAGACGTTCCAGGTAAACATGGACTTAAAGTTCATGTGCACCATGGTTAAGAGCATCCGTTCAGGGCGGCCTAAATCCAACACCAGCACCATCAAACCACCAACCAGCAGGGCGATGGATAAGAATGCAGAAAAACGGCGGAACTGCTTAAAGTGGTTATGGGCAAAAACCGTTGCCATGGAGGCAAGGTTCAAAGCACCCGAGGCCATCAC
Source organism: Magnetococcus sp. PR-3 (assembly GCF_036689865.1). Classification (NCBI taxonomy): domain Bacteria; kingdom Pseudomonadati; phylum Pseudomonadota; class Magnetococcia; order Magnetococcales; family Magnetococcaceae; genus Magnetococcus; species Magnetococcus organivorans. Next base: position 6,971 of record NZ_JBAHUQ010000032.1, on the reverse strand, counting down.
CAATAAAGAGATGGCAAAAATGTGGGGTAACCCCCAAACCACTTTGTTATTCATACCGGTCACACCGTGACCGTTCACTTCAATATAGAAGAAGGTCAAAATACCAATACCTGCCAATGCCATAAGGCTCATCAACAACGTATAGTATTCGCGGGAGTTGCCCTGGATCGAGGTAAACTTGCTGATCATGATCGCCGCCCTCCCTTATAGGTTCGTATAATGAACATGAGGCTTCAGCCCCAGATCATCACGAATGGTTCGACTGTTGACCGAAGCCAGCTTTTTGGAGATCTCTGATTCAGGATCATTAATATCTCCAAACAACATAGCCCCACTCTTTTTATCGCATGCTTCCACACAGGCAGGCTGCTCACCTTTATCAATACGGTGTACGCAGAAGCTGCATTTCTCGACCACACCTTTAGCACGGATCGGAACTTCGCGGTTCAACTGTTCAGCTGCTGTGGTATTTTCATGATAAACCAGTGAACGTGCTTTGTAAGGACAGGCGATCATGCAGTAGCGGCAACCGATACAGCGGTGTTTGTCCACCAATACCAGCCCATCCGGACGGATGAAAGATGCGGTTGTGGGGCAAACATCCACACAGGGTGGATTTTCGCAGTGGTTGCACAAAACCGGAAGGCTTTGATCAGGCTTTTTGCCTGTCTTGTCCTTAATGGTGATCTTGCGAATATATTGAATTTGACGGGACTCATCCTCAATCTGGGGGATGTTGTTTTCCGTCGCACAGGCGGTTGTACAGTCCGTACAGTCATCGCCGCACTTGCTGACATCAATGAGCATCGCCCAACGGGCACCCGCATCTGCACCTTTAGGGGCAGGCGCTGCGATAAGACGTAATCCAGGGGCTACCATAGCCCCGGCAGCGATAGCACCACCTACGCCAAGAACCGTTCTTCTATCCATCGTCATGGTTCCGTTCCTGTTGGTCCGTCTGGCGGTGCTGCTATTATACAACCAGCTAACACCGCAGATTAATCGTAAGAAGCCCCTGAAAATCAGGGATAGATGTGGCACGTAAAGCAGTCAGGTTTTACCCCAACATAGGTGTGACACTGATCACAAAACTGCTCACGGCTGGTGTGGCAGTTGGCGCAGCTAAGCAGGCTTTCTGCTGGTTCACGCATACCTAAACGAACCGTATCCACCCGCTTGTGTTTCATCAGCTTCATATGGTTACGTGCCATATCGGCGGTATCCCGGATACACGCTTCCCCTTGAGCTTTTTGTAGCTTAATGGGGCCATGCATACGGTAGCCCTCTTCAGCATCTGCTGGGGCTGAGACTACCACCAGACCCATGGCAAGGGTCAGTGCTACGATGAACGATCGAAACCAAACCACGTTCTCTCTCCTTAGGTAGGGGTGCGCGGGAAGCAGAGGCTACCAGCACAAGCCATCCCTTATGATCCAAACGGCATTAAAAACCGCTCCTTCTCCACCCCCCCAAATATATGGGACCAGTGAAGATCAGGAACGGTCTTTAAAACGGTTCCCACACACAGGTAACAGCGTCACCTGTGTGTGGGATGATCCCATTACAGCCAAGAGTGGGTCTTATTCTGATCCACCAGATCGACAAAGCCGGCATAATCGGTTACTTCGATGCCATCGATCACATTCTTGATACCACGTGCTTTAACATCCGCACTCAGGGCATAAACTTTAAACTTTTTACAAGCTTCCACCAACATCGCCTCTTTAGCGGTACCAGTGGCGGCACCGTAGGCCGCATCTTCCATCAGCAGAATGCAGTCGCCTTCGGAAGCAAAACGCAAGCAGCTATCCAGGCCGTTATTCTGAAAGGGCGATTTGTTTACCATGTGCAGCATTGATCAAATCCTCTCGCCGGGTTGATTAGAAGGGCATGATGTTATGTTGCTCAGCCATCATCTTAGCAATTTCGTCGGCATCGATAATCGTAGGACGAATGTCCTCTTCAGTATCTTCGTCCTCACCAATCACCAGAAGGTCGGCTTCAGTCATGCCGCGATCTTCCATAGACTTACGGTCCACGTACACCTTCTCGATCTCGTAGTCTACCAACACACCGTAGGTAGCTTCAAAACCTTTGATACCCAGCTCTTTGGTATCCTGACCTGCACGCAGTGCATTGACACCATCATCCATGAAAACCACGGAGATGTCGGCGTCATAAGCCGCCATGATCAGTTTCACTTCCAGACCCTCATACACATAAATGCTACCGTGGGGGGCCTTACGCACAGTGAACATGATTTTTTTGATATCGTCAGACATTGTTCGTCGCCTCCCTGATCAGTCGCCAAATACAACCATCTTATCGGCCTCAATGGCCATCATGGTCAACTGACCAAGACCAGAGATGCGCACATTATCTACCAGCACATCATCAACGATACCGCGACGTTTGGCCGCTGCAATGCAGACCACAATGTCGATACCCTTGGCACCCAACTCTGACCAACGGTTGGCGATGTGGCGGTCATCCTGTGGGGGTTCCATCAGCTTAGTGACGTTATAAACGCCATCATGATAGAAAAAGATGCCCCTACACTCGTGACCCTTTTCCAGCGCCGCATTGATAAAGTTATATGCGCTGTCGGATGCCTCGTGGTTATACGGGCCCTCGTAGACCAATACCGCAAATTTCATGTTTTTCCGTCCTCCATCTACGTTAACGAGGAATATGGACGCCAAAGTTATTTTTACAGTGGCTTGCCAGTGAAAAGCACCCCCACATAAAAAATGGCGCAACCAAACAACCATGCGCCACCTCCTGCGGGAGGGGATTTCCTCAAGAAAGACCCGTAATAGAACGTCCGAATATTAGCATATCACGGGATCGTGATATTCGGTAGGGTAAAAAACACCCTGTGCTCTAATCCAAGTAGTATTAAACACTTGGCGAATCTTTTTCCTACAAATCAAGAGAAACACCCTCTTCCTAAAAAGCGCATAAAAAAGGGCAATGACTCAAAACTTGCGCGACATTGTGACGTAAAGTTTCGAAAAAGTCCATGCATTGTGGTGATGGGGCGCATCACATCGAACATATACTGTTAGATGCAAATAGGAAAAACGAAGGAAGGAATTGAAAAATACAGATTAATCTGTGTACGCACCACGTTCTTTCCAAAAACGGGCCAAAAACGGTGCCCATTCTGGTGCACCTTCGACATGAATATGTGCATACGAAGCAAAAATGTTGTTATAGAGAATACCATCATGCCATCCATCCACCCCGCTTCCCCGGGTTACTTGGTAGGCAAACCGCACCCCTTCTGCCAGTTTAGATACGTTGGAATAGTGGAATTCATGACAACAAATTTCCTGATCCTTAGCCGGCCAGGGCAGCTCACCGGTACCATGCACTTTCATATAACCATACCCTTGCGGTTTGGCATTCATGGTGATCTCAATAGGTAGAGCCCCAGCCAACTCAACCCGCTTACCTTGCCATAAAAGCCGCTGACTGAGCACCATCAACCCACCGCACTCGGCATAGATGGGCATACCTAATTCACTACGGGTACGAATGGCATCTAACGTGGCCCGATTTTGCTGAAGATGCTCCATAAACATCTCAGGAAACCCCCCGCCAATGTACAGACCATCCACATGGGGTAGAGGCACCTCTTCAAGCAGACTAAAAGGGACCAGCTCAACGCCGTTTTGAGTCAAAGCCTCCAAATTATCTGGATAATAGAATGAAAAAGCCTGGTCTGCCGCATAACCGACTTTAACCGGTCGACCACCGATATAGGGCGCCTTGCTGGCCAGAGGGGGGGCTTCTTCAGGTACAGCAATGGGGGTGGCGCTCTTGGCCAATGCCATAATCTGATCTAGATCCAGATGCTCCTCCATCATCCGCCCCATCGCTTCCACAGCATGGGGCGCCCCCTCCTTCTCATTCGCAGGCACCAACCCTAAATGACGTTCATCAATAACGATCTCGCGGGTTCGGGGAATGGCCCCCAGAATAGGTATGGGGCAAAATCGCTCAATAGCCGCTCTTAGGCGCTTCTCCTGCCTAGGGGTTGCCACATTGTTAAGGATTATACCAGCAATGGTTTCACCACCGGGAAAATGCAGATGACCACACACCAAGGGTGCCACACTGCGGGCCAAATTTTTACAATCCACCACAAGCAATACCGGCGCACCCAGCCCTTTAGCCAAGGCCGCACTACTATCTCCACCCTCTAGATCCTGACCATCAAACAGACCAAGGTTTCCCTCAATCACCGCAACATCCGCCCCTTCCGCATGGGTTACAAAACTACGCAACACCTTAGGCCGGCCCATAATGAAATCATCAAGATTTCGGCATTCACGCCCAGCGGCCAGCGTATGCCAACGGGGATCGATATAGTCTGGCCCTTTTTTAAAAGGCTGAACCACCAGACCCCGTGCAGCAAGGGCAGCATTAAGCCCGACGGATATAAGGGTTTTACCCGAACTTTTACGGGTAGCAGAAATAAACAGGCGGGGAATACGGTAGGGCATGGGGGCCTCGAATCGTGTGCAGAGGTCAACAGGTGGATCGATCACAACAGATCCACCTGTATTCCTTATCGGCCCGATTAAGCGGTTTCTTCAGCTGCCGCTTCTGCAGCTTCGACTTCCGCCACCAGTTTTTCAGCGATCTCCATGTAGCGCTGGGCATGCTCAGAGTCTGGCTCTGCCATTACAATAGGCAAACCATTATCCCCACATTCACGAATGGCTGGAACCAAGGGCACCTCACCAAGCAGGGGAACCCCACTTTTATCTGCAACGGATTGCGCACCACCGGTAGAGAAAATATCCGTGCGCTCACCGCAATGGCCACAGCTGAAGTAGCTCATATTCTCAACAACACCCAGAATAGGTACGTGCGCAACATTAAACAGAGAGATACCACGTTTAACATCTTGCAGTGCGACATCCTGAGGGGTCGTCACAATCACCGAACCCGCCACTTCAACTTGTTGTGCCATTGAAAGCTGAATATCACCCGTACCAGGGGGGAGGTCGATGATCAAATAGTCCAACATCTCATCATACCCGGTCCAACGAACCTCATGGAAAAACTGCTGAAGCACCTGAAACAATACAGGACCACGCCAAACCAGCGGCTGCTCCTCTTCCACCATAAAGCCGATGGACATTAAGGGCATTTTATGGGCGATAACGGGCTTAATACGCCCCATAACATCAGGCTCTGGGCGGTCATTGACCCCTAGCATAGTCGGAATACTGGGACCATAGATATCTGCATCCAACAACCCCACCTTATGTCCTTGACGCTGTAGAGCAAAAGCCAGGTTTACAGAGAGTGTTGACTTACCCACCCCACCCTTCGCGCTGTAGACGGCGATCACATGCTTAACCCGATCTACCTGCTGCTTTTTGGGCATGGGGTAGGTCTCGGTATCCATATTCTCAGCGGTCTTACTATTCTGTTCCATGTCATATCCTCAATTGGGGTACACCAGCTTTGGGGGATGTTACCCGAAAATCCTCTGCTTTAGCTGCCCTCTTTCGGCATGCAGAAGAAAAATTGGTTCCACAAAATATCAAATTTAATGGTATTACCGCCACCCTTGCTGGTTTAGTTTCCCCATAGCTTCGGTAACTTGGCTCATTTCATCTATCTGCACACCCCATTCATCATATGCATTTCTCCCTTACTGCAGATGGGTTTTATCTTTGCTCAAAGCGGTTGTGAACGGTATATATGAGGGTTGAAACCTGAGCGTGGCGATGTGCGGATCACCACCATTTGACCTTTGTTAAAAAACAGGTTTCCATAACAATAATAAAAACAGTCCGCCCCAAATGGGGGGGAAACTTGGCCGCACCTGTGAAGGAGCCGTAAGCCCATGGCCCATGCCGAAACAGCAATATTATTGGTGCAACTTGGCACCCCCGACGCCCCAACAGAAGAGGCGGTACGCCGTTATTTAAAACAGTTTTTGAGTGACCGCCGCGTTGTAGACATGAACCGCCTTATCTGGTGGCCGCTGCTCAATGGTGTCATTCTGCGAACCCGCCCTAAAAAGAGCGCTAAACTTTACGAAAAGATTTGGCGAGAGGATGGTACCTCTCCCCTACTCCACTACACCCGCGCCATGCAGCACGAGATGGCTCGTCGTTTTCAGGGCCGCCACAGTAGTGGTGTTCGGGTTGATTATGCCATGCGGTATGGCAACCCTGGCCTACGGTGTAAAGTTGGCTCCCTGGTACGAGAAGGGGTACGCCGACTGCTCATTGTCCCCTTATTCCCCCAGTATGCCGGTGCCACAGTGGCATCTGTCATGGATGAGGTGATGCGCCCAATGCATATACACCGGCTTATGCCGACCTTGCGCGTCATGACCCCTTACTATGCCCAGGACGCCTACATCAATGCCTTGGTGGAGAGCCTTGAAGGGGTTGACCTTAGCGAACCTGACCATCGTCTTCTACTCTCCTATCACGGCCTACCCAAGCGCCATGTGGATGAGGGAGACCCTTATGAAAACCACTGCCAAACCACCACGCTACTGCTCACAGAAGAGCTGGATTTACGCCATGATCAGTGGTTGATGAGTTATCAGTCCCGCTTTGGTAATGAACCTTGGCTAGAGCCCAATACTGAAGATTTATTTAAAACCCTACCCAGCCAGGGTATTAAAAAACTCACGGTCATGTGCCCAGGATTTGCCTCTGACTGCCTGGAAACCCTAGAGGAGATTGGGGAGACCGGGAAAGAGACTTTCTTAAAAGCAGGTGGCGAGTCCTTCAATTACATTCCTTGCCTCAACATTGAGCCTTATTGGGCGGATGCTTTGGAGAAGATGATTGAGGATGAAATGCACGGCTGGCTACATAACCCACACATGGACATGTAATAGCTAAGACTCATTCACACAAAAAGCCCAGCCTATATTGGCTGGGCTTTTTTTTACTTAACACCCATACTCTTACTTTTATTTCTTATGC
>NZ_JBAHUQ010000031.1 GCF_036689865.1 Magnetococcus sp. PR-3 | reverse complement strand
TAGATACTTGGTTGAGCAAGCACCACCTCTTTGCAAACCTTCTCCACCTATTTTTTAGGCATTTTCGTTTCGCAAAGAAGTTCTACTCGATAGGCAATCTAATGGTTCGAAGAGCTCAACCTCTATTTAGGTGGTCAGCATCACCGCCATGAAGCTCCCAACAGAACATTTGGAAGCTTCAACTTAATAATCAAGAGGATGATAGTGCTTTGCAGAACCAAACAGTTGGCGGTCTATCTCAGCAATGTGATGCTCCAGCCACTCCTGAAGATACTCCAACACATGCATGACTAACTCACGCTGATCCTCTTGACTTTGGGCCTGTTTCAACTCCTGCTCAAAACCGGCAGCTTTGTTTATAAAGGCAACATGCTCCTGCAGATGCATGGCATGATCGGGATAGCTCTCGCCGATCATTCGTCCCTCTTCATACTCAAAATGCATCTGTGCATACTCTTTGAACGACTCGACGACCAACTCACACTGCAACCCCCCAGAATCCAGCTGATTTGTCGTGATATTGATCAAAGAGAACAACACGGAATGTTGCACATCGATATCCAACTGCCCCAACCGATACTTCTCAGGCAGGTCAACTAGATTTGGCATTGATTATTCCCACTCAAAAAATTGTTGGAATGCAGCAATCTTTAACATTCGTTTCAGTTCATTACTCAGACCAACCAATTTTACGGAAATCTGAGGATTCGGAAGACTCTTTTTAAAAACCAACAGTAGACCAAGACTGGTGCTGTCCAACAGATCAATAGCTGACAGATCCACCTCTACCCTTCGTTGTGACGTAAACGACTTGGCCAACTTCTGCAACTGTTCAGAGTGGTGGAATGTTAAACCACCTTTAACGATGAGGCGTGCGATATCCCCCACAAACTGCACCTCGACATTATTCTCAAAGACCATACAAACGCTCCTCTCATCACATCCATACAAGCACGGCACTCAGAAGACCATCGCTCGCTTGATGCGACTACACCCCCCTATTGCAACTATAGCAGCCCACCGATGCGACTACACCCCCCTATTGCAACTATAGCAGCCCACCCCTTAAACCGGTCTCACTAATTAGAAACAAAATATGACAGAGAGATTAATAGACTATAATTTTCCCAAACGCTTCAACTCGTTGGCATAGGCTTTATCATGGGTCTGGATATGGTCGTAGAGCCAAGCACGTAGCGTGCCTGCAGTCTGAACATAGAGTTTTTCATTCAGATCGCCACGAAAATCCAACTTCAACCCGATAATCTGTTTGATCATAGCCCCATGTAGCTTTTTGTGAGAGTCAAGCTTGCTGTACCCCTCTCTCTCCAAAAACAGCTCTTCATGCTCAAAATGATATTTTGTATAAAGAAGCAGTTCATTGAGCGCCATATTGGCCCCATTAAGATCCTCCATGCGCAGCCCCACCAGCAACACATTGATCATCGCCAGCAGCTTTTTATGCTCTTCATCAACATCATCAATCCCGATGGCATACCGATCATGCCACTGCAATAAACGGGTTGATGAAGATATCGCTGCAGCCTGCCCCATATTTAGCACTCATTGTTCTAGTTATAATGACTCAATTTCGTCTATTACTTGTAGCACAAAACTTGGCAAAAAAATCAAAAAAAAAACGACTTACATATCAAACACTCAACTTTAATCCACGGTAAAACCTGCACAGGAACCACTGAGCTACATTGGTCGCATGACTTCCACACACCCTTGTGACAGGAGGTTCCATGCAACAAAAGAAACCTTCTATTTAAAAGCCAATATTATACATCAAACCTGCTCCTCCAACTCCTGCAGGCGGGCTGTGTGATCTTCCAGCATCCGTTTCAAGGCGTCACGGCTGACATTGCCGCTAAACCATTTCCCATCATCAAAGGTTAGCCTTACCCGCACCATGGCGGTATGGCGTCCTCGCTCATAACCGAACAGCAGCCCCATCAGCATACCCAGTGGACCGGCGGCCAACACCCCAAGCAGACCAAACCCTGCCCCTTGCAACACCCCGCGTGTGGGGGTCTCACGATCTCCCCGCTTTAAAATTTTAAAATCGCTCAGCTGCTCGATGCCGTAGCGACGCCCCATCCACGGCGCGGTTTTAAACTCATACCAGTCATACTGCAGCCACACACCATCGCCATGCACATCGGTAAACAGAACGGTCATTTCTCACCACAGCAGCAGGAGCCTCGCCCCCTGACCACTACCTTTCATTAAAAACCTTCACATACCTGGGAATGCATCGACCAGGGGTATCAACAAAACCTGGACGGTCCAACAGATCTCTTTCAAGCTTGCAAAAGATCCTCGCCATGAAAAAAACAAGACCACGACAGATTTACGCCTGAACCGATCTAACGAGTATGCTATTTTACACCTGTCCGGGCGAAACCGTAAGGGCAAGCTGCCCCCGCCGCCCCTTCAACCTTGATGAATGTGGATATTACCATCATGTTTTTTGATAAAATTCAGGAAAATGTCAGCCAGTACACCAGTGGCCGCAGCCTTAGTGACCGAATCTGGGCCATGCTGAGCTATATGGGTTTTCTCTGCCTGATCCCGCTGATCTTTTTCAAGGATCATGACTATGTGCAGTTTCACGCCCGTCAAGGGTTTGTGATCTTCTTTGTCTACATCCTTGGCTCATTTAGCACCGTGCTGCCCGGCATCGGCGCTTTGGTGCTGATGCTCTCCATCTGGGTCAGCGTGATGCTCTCCATCATGGGCATTATCTCGGTGATTCTGGGAAAATCCTGGCGTATCCCAGTGGTCTACAATCTGGCCTGTAAGATCTGATTGTTACCCAGCACACCATAAAAAAAAGATCCTGCCCCATGATCGGTGCAGGATCTTTTTTTTTTGCGTAGATGACGCTTTATCAATCCGCAGCAAGCTCCATCTCCACCTTTTCCAGAAACCCCTGGGTATCGCGATCTTCAGGCCGGATCTTGGCGGCAATCTGCCACGCCCGCTGGGCATCAGCAAAACGCTCTAACTTAGCAAAGGCCAACCCCAGGTAGAAGTGCAGATTAAAACGGCTGTCGTGCTTAAGGGCTGCAGGTACCATTACTTTGGCGGCATCCTCATAACGGCTCTGGAACAGCAATGCCTTGCCCAGCAGAGTCGCCAACGCGGGATCTTCCGGCTGTTTCTGGAAGGGGATAGACAACACCCGCGCCGCCTCTTCCATACGCCCTTTCTTCAACAGCGCAAAGCCCAGATTCAGGGCCAGCTCGCCATCCCGATCGCCACCCTTGTGCCACACATGGCCCAAAGCGTCGATAGCTTCATCATAGGCGCGACGTTTGACGGCATCCAGCCCATAGGATCGGGCCTGGGGATGAACCTTCTCGGTGGTCTGGGAATCAGCCATCGTCTGGAGTGCTGCCGCTGCTGGCATAACAGGGATAGACGGTTCGTTTTGAAGATCAACCCGCTCCACAAAACCCAACAGCCGTTCCAGACGGTCGATCACCCGATCCACAGCCTGGTCCGCCTGATCCAGCATACCCGGCTCATGGCCGTGGTGGGATTGATCGCCCATAGCGGTCGCATCCCATTGGGGGTGGTTGTCATCGTTAGGGGGATTAAAAGCCATGGTAGGAGTGGATCTCTCCATCATGGCTGGGTCCAACTTTTGCTCCAACATGGTACTTCTCCTGGTGGATAATCGTTCGCCACCCACGAGGCATGCATGTTAAGGACCAACAGCTACACCAACAGTGCAAGCGCTCAACCAGCCCCACAACGCCCTAGGCTCTACTCAGAAAAAGGAGAAACGCTTTTTTTTGCAGTAATAGTAGCCACCCAGCGCGCCAACGCCCAACAGCAACCAGGGATTGACCGCCCCCAAGGAGAAGCCCAACACTTTGCCAGACAGCAGCGCCACCGGCATGGATTGCGCACCAGCCGCCGTGGTGGTAGCTGCGGCAGGCACCATGGCGGCCCCGGCTCCTTTGGCTGCGGCAACTTTGGCCACAGGAGCCGCCTGGGGGGCGGCAACAAACTCCACGGTACCCGGTGCTGGTGCTATAAAGGTTTCCCCGGCTTGCAGCTTGGCCATCATCTCATTAACTGGCATGGTAAACTCCCCTAAACATGAATGCCCAATCCACCCTGTGCCGCTGAGCATGAAACCCTGCATTAAACTTCTAAAAAGATACCCACAACCATGACGTGATATACGCAATGGTGTAAACACGATACACAGGGTTACACCTAAAAATCAAACGTCGCATCACATACGGATGCGGTTAATGCGTAAAAAAAAATGAGAAACAGTCTCAATAGTATCAAGCGCCTATCCAAAACATCCCTGCAAAAAAAAATGTTCAACCCGGCATACAAACGTGTATAGTGTGCCAGATGATCAATGGATCCATACAGCCTTTTAACGGTTGGTAGTATTAAGAATCCACGGCCTGCGATCGCGATCAAGAAGAACAACAACCTTCTGCACGCAGCGCAACCATCGCTTAAACAGATCAATATAATAAGGATTTGGGCATGATCACCGAGCCGACGATGTTGAAAATCGAAGGGGCTAAGCAGATGGCCAAGGTGGCCACAATGGCTGGCAACACCTACACCGTTGTACCCAGTAGCACCGGTGCTATGGGGGTGACCAAGTGGATCACTCTAACCCCGGTCAACACCGGCACCTCCGCCCCCATCACCTTGAAGATCGAAGGGGCTCGTCAGATGGCCGCGGCCAACAATCTGGCCGGTAAAAATGTTTTTATCGACCCCTCCCCCACTCTGGTGGCAGGTAAGACCAGCAAATTTCTGGTGATGACACCGGTTAAAAACGCCACAGCCGTCAGTGCCACCCAGATGACCGATCCGGCCACCCTGGTTCAGGTGGAGGGCAAGCGTCAAGCGATGCAGGTCTCCAAATATATCGGCAAAAAGGTCACCATTGTACCAGCGCCCAACATGGTCAACGCCAACAACGGCATGATCTATTTCAACCCTGCTGGCAGTCAGACATCGGTTGGTCTGAAAATTCAGGATGCCAATGCCATGGACTTGGGCGGCATGAGCGGCAAGAGCTACACCATTACCAAGGCCCCCATGGCCACCGGCAACACCGCAGGCAACTGGCTGCTGTTTAAGCCCAGCGGCGAAGCGGCATCTGTTACCGTGGCGGGTACCGATCAGGTTCCTCCTGCTCCTGAAATGACCATGCCCAAGATGCAGACTGTGGCCATGCAGGCCCCCCTTGATCCCGCAACGGCCACGGCAGCAACCGGCACGGCGGTTTCCGGCACCATCTGGAACGGTGGCGGCATGAGTCTGGGTCTGGGTCTGGGGCTGGGTGCTGCAGGTCCGGTTTTGTTGGGTGCAGCGCTGGTGGGGTCCGGCTACGGCAGCTGGCTGGCCTACAAAAAGTATAAAGAGAAGCAAGCGGAAGCCGAGGCGGCTGAGGCTGCGCTGGAAGGTGAACTGGCCGCCGATGAAGGTGCCGTGGCTGAAGAGGCCGAGGTTGTTGAGGCCGTGGCAGCCGAAGAGCCTGTCGCGGCTGAGGCCGAAGTGGTGGAGGACGCCCCTGAGGAGCCCGAAGCTGCTGAAGCAGCAGCCCCAGCTTAACCAGCTCTGTTTACTAGGTTTTAAAAGGGCCATACTTATGCATGGCCCTTTTTTAGTGGGCAAGCCAAATGTCCATCCTTTTGCCCTTTTTATCCTCGATTGGGAACCAATGCTTTTTATCCCTCTCAGAGTAGCGTATTCTTAAGCGTTGATTTGGGGTACAGCCCCAACTCTAGGGCCTATCCTCAATTACATGCCGACCTCTGGTTAACCACGGATCTGTTTTACGTATGAAAGTTGCTGAATGGATCATGGCTGTAGCGATTGTCTTCAGCTTGGCTTTTTTCCTGCTCTCCGTGGTGCGGGATGATCCGTGGGAAGATCACGCCTATGATCAGGCCCCGCCGGTTGCCGCAGGCATGCCCGCTCCCCACCGGGATGGACGGGAGAAGATGGTCTGTTCCAGCTGTCATGAGATCATCAAGAAAAAGGGTGGTAAGTTGGCAGGCGGGGGCACGCCCCCCATCGCCCGTGGCGCGCCAGCCCCAGCCACCCATAATGATGGCCGCGACAAACGGGTCTGCTCAAGCTGCCACCAGTTTGCCAAAACGGCTGGAACATCAGCCCAGAACGGGGTTCCCCCCATCGCCCGTGGTGAACCGGCCCCAGCCAACCATAAGGGTGGCCGTGATAAACGGGTCTGCTCCAGTTGCCATGCGGTTCTGGAGCCCAGCCAGCTACAGATGCTGCAGCAGGGCCGCAAACAGGCCACCCCGCCCATCCGCCAGGGCCAGCCTGCACCGGCCACCCACAACGATGGGCGCAGCAAACGGGTCTGCACCAGTTGCCATATCTTAACCCCGGCCAACGGGGCAGCAGGTAAGATGGCCAAGCCCAATCCAGGGGGAGCACAAGCGCTAACTGTCGCCTGGAACGGCCCCCTGCCCCCCCTGCCCCAATCTACGGATACTGCTTTTATGGATCCCGAGTGGCACGAGCGTTTCAGGCCACTGCGTTTTCAGGGCAAAGTGCTGCGGGTGGTGGACAAGACCCCACGTTCAGGGCGGGAGAATCTGCATATTCTGGTGCATGACAACATCAACACCCCCCAGTGGATCAATGTAGCCCCCAGCTGGTTTCTGCGTGAGGAGGGGTGCATGCCCATGCCCGGCACCTTTGTGAAAGGTACAGCCTATAAAGAGATGGGGGTCGCCCCTGGCAGTCTACGCTATGCCGGAACCCTCTCTGTGAACGGTGAGTTCTGTATGATTCGTAACAACCACCTGGTGGGTGCCTGGATCTGGGCCGACGGTGAAGAAATGGATGAGGAGTAGCCCATGATCTCCCTCCCCCATCGTTTCCGTACTGAACACACCCTCTATCTGCTGTCGGTGATGAGCACCCTGGCCATCGCTCTGGCGGTGGGTATGCAGCCTCTGTTTCTGGATGAGGTACTAAAGATCCCCTTTGAAAAAGCGGGCACCATCAACGCCCACCTGACGGTGGTCACCGAGATGATCAGCCTGTTTATCGTCGCCTATACCGGTTTCCGCTATGGCCGTAGTGGCCGGGCACAGCTGATCTTTTTTGGGTTTTTATTCATTTTGGTCGGCTCTCTGCTGGCCCCCTGGAGTGGCCGTCTGCAACTGGCCATGGGGGTGGGGGGATTGGCCTTTTACTATCTCATGCGCACCCTGATATCCATCGGCACCAACACCGTGCAGCTGGAGACCACCACCTGGATGGGAGATGTCTCGGTACATGATCACAAACCTAAGCTAATGCTGGGGGTGATCATGATGATGGTGCTGGGCTCCACCATTCTCTACAGCATCATTATGCAGATGCCCCATGACACCGGCACCGTCAATGTGGTGCTGGGGCTGCCAGTTTTGATCGGTCTGACCGGAGCGCTCCTGACCCGCTACAATCTACGACGCAGCAGCGGGCCGGGCACCGAGTTGAAAGAGCGCCCCTATGACCGCATCTGGGAGCTGGTGACAGGGGATTCGCGCATGCAGCTCTGCTTTGCTGCCTCCTTCTACACCCGTGCGGACATGATTGTGGTGAGCCTGTTTCTCTCCCTGTGGCTCAATTCCATGGCTGATGTGGTGGGGGAGACGCGCCTCTATGCCACCGCCCATGCCGCTGCCTTGATGGGGGTGGTGGGGATCTCTACCCTGCTCTCCATTCCAGTATGGGTCCGCTTTATGGAACGTCACAGCCGGGTTGCAGCACTGGGTGCAGCTCTGGCGCTGTCAGGGCTGGGCTTTGTCATGTTGGCCTTGGTCGTCAACCCCTTCCAGTGGATTGTACTGCTCCCCCTGGTCATCATCGGCATGGGTAGTGGGGGGGCACTCATCGCCCCCAAGGTACTGGCCAACGATCTGGCCCCCAAGGATATTCTGGGACCGCTGCAGGGGCTGTTTTTTCTCACTGGTGGTATCGGACTGGTGCTGCTGGTGCAGAGTGGTGGTTACTATTTTGACGCGGTGGGACCAAGCTCTCCCTTTGTGCTCATGGGCACCGGCAACCTGCTGTTCATGCTCTATGCGGTGTGGTTGATCCGCAATGGCTTCGATGAGAGTGCTGAGCATGAGATACAGACCAAAAAACGTAAGCGCCAACTTGATCTGAAACCGATGATCTTTATGGCCTCCCTGCTGCCACTGATCTGGCTGGTGGGGCGGGTGCTGATGAGTGGCTATGTGCCGGGTAACTCGGTGGGACAGATGCCGGTGGGGTTCATCAACCGCTATTTGGGGGATTGGGCCTTTAACTTTCTGCTCTTCTCCCTGGCCATACGCCCCATCTATGAGATCACGGGGGTGAAAAAACTGGCCCAGTATTCACGCATGATCGGTCTCTATGCCTTTTTCTACGCCCTACTGCATGTATTGACTTATGTATGGCTAGAGTGGGTATTTAACTGGCATGAAATTCTGGATGATGTGGCCAAACGCTCCTTTGTACTGCTGGGCGTGGTGGCCTTTTTGATGATGGTGCTACTGTCGGCCACATCCCACAACCAGATCATCCGCAAGATGGGAGGCAAGCAGTGGAAGAAGCTGCACAAGCTGACCTATGCGGTGAATATTTTGGTGGCACTGCACTTTATCTTTGCCGCCACCCATGAGAATGGCGAGGCCTATGCCTACGCCTCCCTGGTGGCGGTGCTGCTGGGGTATCGTCTGCATCAGGCGTGGCAACGTCGCCAAGGCACCTCAGACCTGCAACGTACACGTCATAAGGTGTTGCCCTCCTGATCTGTTACGCCTCCATCATCCCTCCCTCCTTGATGGGCAGGGTGAAGGCGACGGTCACCCCATGTTCCAGATCAGAGCTGGTGACAATCTTCCCCCCCTGCTGTTCCACAATGCGTTTGCAAAGCGCCAACCCCACCCCTACACCGCTGCCAGGTTCATCCCTCTGCAAGGCTAAAAACAGCTCCAGAAGACGTTTCTGACACCCTTTATCCCACTCGCTGTGGCGCTCATGAAAGAGGAAACGGCAGATGCGTTGGGGCTCTTCCATCTCAATGGTGGCAGAGAGACGAAACTCCGGTGCATACCCCTCCATCGCTGCTAGGGTGCTTTCGATGAGATGGTAGAACAGATGGTGTACCTCTTCAGGATCGGCCCATACCATGGGCAGGGGGCCGATGTCTAACACCGCCTTATGTTCGGCAAGGTTCTTGGTCAACACCTGCATCACCTCTTTGATGATGATATTGCAGTTCACATGGCGCTTTTGGCAGCGCTTCTGCCCCACCTGACTGAACACCAGCAAGTCTCTCAATAACTCCCGCTGCTCAGAAATGTTGTCCAACATGGCATGCAGATGCTCCTGATCCGCCCAATCCTGACGCTGCTGCAGATGTTCTGTAAGGATTTTGGAATGCTTGTGCATCGCCTCTACGGGCTCCTGCAGCTGCTTGGCGATGGTCTTGGCGTAGTGATCCAGCGCCTCGTTGGACTGTTGCAGGGACTCCTGCAGGCGCTTCTGCTCGGTGATGTTGTTGCAGACCAGAATGGTGGTTTCACCATAGCTGGAACTAACCAGCGGCGTGACCGAATACTCAATCCACCGATCCCCATTCATTATCTCTTTGCCCAGCAGTTCGGTGACGGTGCGTTGGGCGGTGCACAGGGGGCAGTTATCTGGCTCCAGATGGGCGGGGTGGAACTCCTTATGGCTGTCCCGTCCTACCAGTTCGCCCCGCAGGCGTCCGCGCTCGTCATGGGCCACCCGGTTGGCGTTAAGAATCCGTCCCTTGGGGTTGACCAGCACGGTAGCGATGGGGATGGCATCAAAACTCCCATGGGCACGGGAGAGACACTTAAAGGGGCGGGTTAACATGGTGTCAATCATGGCGATAAACAGCAGCCAGAACGAAACCAGTTTAAACAGGTGCCCTACCCGATTGAACACCCCATAGAGATCCTGATAGATGGTAAAGGCGAGTTCCGCCATCATGGTGGCCAGAATAGCCAGCATGGTGAAGTGCAGGATATGGGCATCCATCAAGTGTCGTTTGCTATGCAGATGGAGAATGGCCAGCAACAGGATCAGGATGATCTGATACTCCATCATCACCTTGAACAGGGTCAGCCCCTCTCCCGCCACAAAGGCATCGGGGAACAGCCCCTGACTGATGGCAAAGAACAGTGCGGCTGACAGCCCTCCAAACAGCAAGAAGGTACGTTTTAAAAAGATGGTTTTACTGATGAAGTAGGGTGCGGCCAGCAGTATCACCGCTTCAAGCAAACGGGTTACCACCCACAACTGGGTGGCCATGTTGCCATGATCATGGGCTGTGGGCATGCCTTTATAGAGCAGTGTATGGGCAAAATCCAGCCCCCCCACCCAGAAATAGCCAATCCCCAGAAACAGCATGAAGCTGTTGCCGGAAAAGGGGTAGGTCTGCAACACGATGATGAACAGCCCCACCGCCACCCCAACGGCAAACAGCTCCACAAACATATGAAATACAAGATAATGATCTATGGAGATATAGAAGAGCAGCAGACAGATGAGCAGAATAAGCGCCAGCCGCTTGCGAAACTGCCAGATCAGCTCCACCATGGTGGTGGTACGATCAACACCAAGATATCTGAATAGTCTGGACATGGCCCCCCCTACTACAGATGAGACAACATCTATAGCATACACATTTACACCCTGGGCTGCATGCCAATCGGTGCATCTTTTGCAAGAAATCCTTACAGACAATTGCAGCGTTGCATCCTGACCTCAGCCCTGTTATTGTCTATAAGATGTTGATATTTCGCATAATTGAGCACGATAACCATTCCCATTTATCGCCATACCACGGGGCGGGAGGCCACTGATATGCCAACGACTGAGCTAATTGGACAGGGACAACTCTCCAAATTGACTGGTAAGCAGTTTACGGTACAGGATCTGGGGGCGGGCAAAGTGAAGCTGACGCCACTGGATGCCACCGACCCGATTATTCTTAAGGGGAAGGTCATGCTCAACGGTGCTGAGTTTCAGGGGCTGCCCCCTGGTGCCAATCCCATTGTGGAGATTGAGGGTGCGGGCACCGCCACCACCATGGCTGGCGGCAAGAGCACTACGTTGAAATCTTTTGAGGCCAACGGCACCTTGATGGAGGGCACCAACAACGGTGTCACTCTAACCGGGGGCGAGGCCAAGATTACCACCGCCCCCAAGGCGGTGGCCAAAGCGGCCACACCCAAGGCGGCCGGTTTGGCCAAAGCCCAAACGGTGGCCATGACCAAACCGGCGGCCACCACCACCGGGACGGCTGCCACCACCAAGGTGGCCACCGGAGCGGCTGCGGCCACCCAAGCGGCCACAGGGGGTAGCATCTGGACGGGCAGCGGCTGGGGGCTGGGTTTAGGACTAGGCCTTGGGGTCTGGGGTACGATAGCTCTGGGTGGTGTGGTTACGGCTGCGGTGGGCATCGGCGTCTACAACTATATGAAACGCGATAAGGCCGAAGATGAGGCGGATCTGGAGACCGGACCTGAAGAAGCCGAAGCCTCAGCAGCCCAGGAAGAGGCGCAGCCCAATCCTGCTTAAAGCCCCGACTGCCCAGCATAGATGGATACAAAGAGGGCCTCCCTTGCATAAGGAAGGCCCTCTTTTCTGCCCCGATTTCACCCAATGCTTACCCACGCTTTCACAGCATGTTACAGGCGTGATGCTACCCTATTTCGGTTTCTTGACCTCTCTGGATTAAAATCGCTTTATGCCTGTTGACTCATCCCATCAAAAACCGGTTAATCCGGAGCGACGGCGTCTTTTGATCAAGGCCCTCAAAGTAATCGGCATCTCTGCTTTGATCGGTTTGGCCTTCAAATTTGTGTTTGCCCGTTTTCTTGCCTTCACCCGTTTCCGTCCCAAGCGCCCCCAACTGTAATCCTGCCTATTTATAGAAGACGATGGCACGATCCTTACTCAGATGCAGGGCATCAATGGCTTCCATGGCCTGCACGGCGCCGGGTCGTTTGGCATAGGGTCCTGCCACGGCACAGTAGAGCATGCCACCATTGGAACGCTTGAGTCTGCGCATGTAAACACTCAGCCCTTCCCTCGACCCCTTACGCAGGATCTTAAGAGGGAAGGATTTGCTGGAAAAGCAGCCCATAGATACATGGTAACCGCTGCTCTGCTCAGGAGGATCAAAACCTACCGCACCACCATTACCAGGGTAGCGGCTCGTTTTTTTATCGGCCTCCCCCTTGTTGCTCAACAGACTCTTAACCTTCTGGATGACGTTTTTTTTCTCCGGCTTCTTAACAGAAACCAGCTCTTTAACGCTAATTTCACGAGGTTGGCTGGGAGCCCACTGGGGATCCTTCTGTTGATATTTGGTACGCCACAGCATCACGCTCTCTGACTGCTGATAGAGACGAAGGATCAAACCATCCATATAACGCACCACCATAGCCACATCGTTGCCGATGCGTTTGGTAGAGGGCTTCTCCTTGGCCAGGGAACTCCACCAATGGAACTGCAATTTGGGCTCGCCACTGAAAATACGCTGCCCCATCTGCTCGGCACTCTCCCTTAGCTTGGCGGCAGAATCGCCCATATTCAGATAGTCCAGAACCCCGGCGACACCTATAACAAAACGGGCATGCTTGAGGCTATGGTGCCCCAGCGAGGTTCCCACCATAGCGCTCATCTTTTCCAAGATGGCCATGCTCTCCTTAACCAGCCCCTTACTGAGGTAGAGTGCGTGACGGGCGGCCATCACCTCCACACGGGTTTGCCAAGCTCTTTTCCCTTTAATCTTAGACAGTTCACCATGGGCGCGGTCAATCCACTTGATCGCCTTATCACTTTGACGGCGTTCGCCATT
This sequence comes from Magnetococcus sp. PR-3, assembly GCF_036689865.1. NCBI lineage: Bacteria > Pseudomonadati > Pseudomonadota > Magnetococcia > Magnetococcales > Magnetococcaceae > Magnetococcus > Magnetococcus organivorans. The sequence continues at coordinate 68,054 of NZ_JBAHUQ010000031.1, read as the reverse complement.
TAGCACGGCAAACAGGCGATAGACCTGGACCCGCTCATCCATGCTCACATCGTTGGATTTTTTGGCGAAGGTCAGCCACTGTTCCAGCAGCAACTCCGCATCACCATAGCGGCGTCGTTTTAACATCACCTCGGCACGCAAACGCACAGTATCGAGAAACTCAGGAGCTTTGGTTCCCAGCAGCTTTTCAAAGTTGGGAATCAATACCAACAGCAGTTGATCGGCGCGGGCCAGTTTGCCCTTTTTATTGGCTAACTCACGGGCCAGCCCCAGACGGGCGAGGTAGAGGTAGAGTTCCGCCTCCTTGATCTGACGACGCGTAAGCACCTTTTTCGAGCGATTAACCTGCAATACACTGTTCAGGGCACCGGAGACCCGTTCATAACGCCCCTTGGCATAGTCCACTTTACCCATGAGAATGCGCATCTTCAGCGTACGATAATGATTAGGCCCATTGAGACGATTGAGAATATCTAACCCCTGCTGGATCAACGGCTCAGCCTGATTTTTCATCTCAGCATCCATATAGAGCTGAATCAGAGTCTGCAGGGCATGTAGATAGGCCTCGGAGCGGGTACTGCTACCTAGAGCCACTTGATTGAGCCGTGACCAGGATTGGCGAATCTGTAGATCCAGGGTCTGTTGCAGTTTCTCCTCACCCCCCCCGCTCTCCTTGGCATTGGTCGCCGCCTCAGCCAGAGGCAGCCACAGCATGAGCAGCAGGATAAAAGGCAGGCGGGCGGCGCTGATGGACATGGGTTTCACGCGCTCTCCAACTGTGCTTGACGCATACGATTAAGCTGCCAGCAGAGGTGGGTTGCCTCTTCCCGGGAGATCAAGTGGGCAGCCATGGCATCAAGAATCCGTCCCACGGTTTTATCGTAGTCGCGAATATCGCGAAAGGCGCTGAGGTCCAGCTTCATGCCATCGCGCCCGGCCACTGCTACGGTCATGGTATCACGGCTTTCAACCTGGGGCTCTTCGGGGGGCAGGATCTCCTGGACCAGTTCGCTCTCTGAGACCTTTTGAACAGGCTCTGGCGTATCCTGTTCATCCAACTCAACAAAAGCGATCTGATCAAAAATATTCTTCTGTTTATGATCCAGCAGTGCCTGCCCCGCCTTTTCCACCCACACTTCATGGCGGTTTTGATAACGGATTTTACGTGGCTTATTTTGGGATGCCACGCGGTAGACCGAGGATCGACGTATGGTGGGTTGAGACATGGTTATCCCCGGCGTCCTTGACGGTTAAAGTGGCTCTGTAGATTTTGCGCAAAGGGTTGCTCACCGGCACCAGCGCCCGTTTCCTGGGCCAGCACAGGGGCGCGTCCATCGACTTGGGGCGCGGGCTGGGCTGGTGGTGGTGGTGGTGGCGCGCTTTGAAAAAATTGCGCCATCTGATCAAATGCACGCTCCACACCGGAGAGTCCCGCCTGTTGCAACAGTCCATGGGCATCGGCATCGGCCAAGGCTACAGCCATATCCATAAACTGCTGACGCAGGGTGGGACTGTTCAGGCATCCGGGTTGGCTCATGCTCTGAATCAAGTTATTCATTCCGTGGATCAACGCCTGTCCCTGGGCATGCCCGGAGAGGGTCTGCAGACGTGCGGCCACCCCGTTGAGCATCTCCACCATAGCCAGCTCTTCCGCCCCCAACTGCGACTGCCCGGCAGCGGCCTGGGCTGTGGGTTCTGGCTGAGATCCTGGTTGCCCGGCAGGAGGCCTATGGAGCGGCTGCTGCTGGACGGGGTGCGCGGCCTGCTGGGGGGCTGCGGCCTGCTGGGGGGCTGCGGCCTGCTGGGGGGCTGCGGCCTGCTGGGGGGCCGCGGGTTGATCGGGTCTGGGTTCGCGCACCATCTTTTTGGAATCTACCGGGTTACTCCACTGGGCGCGGGAGGAGCGTCGAACCGCCAAGTTCTGCTGGGCCACCTGAGGAAACAGATCCTCACTGGGGGGGGCTTCCTGCTGAGGGGGGTGGGAGACCGGCACCATTCCAGAGGCCGCTGGGGCCGCTGGGGCTGCTCTGGGGGGGGCTGGTTCCGGCTGGGGCGCGGGTGGCGGAGGCTTGGCAGCGGGGGCTGGGGATTTACGGATAACCGGCTGTTCCGCTGAAGGGGCCTGCTGCAGATCCAGACTTTCGGTGATAGCTGAACAGATACGGCTGACAACCAGCTTTTGGCAGCTGTCTAACACATTCAGAACGCCGCTGACATCCACAGGAATGGCACGGACCTGAGCGATTTCGTCATAGGTACGGGTCAGTTCTCTGCTCACGTTCTGAAACCACGCCCCACCCTCCTGCTCCACCCAGCGGGTGAGGGCTTCATTAAGCTGGGCTTTCTCTTCAGATTTGTATTCTTGTTGCATGGGAACACCCTATTCCGACAGCAGGTTTTTCACCCTGGATCCACAGATCCAACCTCTTAAAATGCTTTGCTTCTGACACAGTAGAGCAAGCACATTAGGGGCCAAAGAATAATCATAGCCTAGCGCTAGCCCCTATTGGAGAAATTGAAATGGGAGAAGGCTCCCTGCATCACCAACAGGCTGTAGCGGGAGAGGTCACCGGTAATGTTCAACACCAACTGACCGCCATCCACCCGTACGATCTGACAGGGAAAACCGCGCTCATTGGAATGTTCCATGAGGAAAAAAGCGCCGGTTTCGCCGCTGTGAATGCCATCTAGGGGATCTTTCATCATCACCCGTACACCGGTGACACTGATATCTTCGGTCAAACCCCGGTAGATCCAGCCATTTTCATTCACAAACTCCACCTTGGAGGCGTGCTGCACCCGCTCGCCCCGACGCCGGGTCTTGGACAGTTCAACCACCAAGGGCGGCGGTTCCGCTGGTGGCACCTGGGCACCGGGCAGGGCGGGACTGGCCACTGAGGTCCGCACCTGGGGCATGGCCATGGTGTCGGACGGTGTAGGCTGGACACGCTGTGCCGGCTGCTGCTGAGGCCAGCGGTTTTCCGCATAGCGGGAGCGCCGCACCACCGGTGCTGCTGGCTCAGGGGGCGGCTGTTGTGGTGCCAGGGGGGCTGGAATCACCTCGGCTGGGGGCTGGGGGCTGGGATAGTGACCAGTAGGCAACTGCCCAGGCGACAGCGGTGCAAACCCCTGTTGCGACGGGGCCTGCTGCGATGGCACATGCTGCGTCGGAATCGGCTGAACCGGGGCCTGCTGCGATGGCACATGCTGCGTCGGAATCGGCTGAACCGGGGCCTGCTGCGATGGCACGTGCTGCGTCGGAATCGGGGCCTGCTGCGATGACTGACCGGGATGCTGAGGCGCTGCATCTATCCCCTGGCCGGTGGTAGCAAAGGGCTCCAGTTGACCATGCTGCCCGGCAAATGGCTGCGGGTCGCTCATGGGTTGAGGCTCCCCCCAGTCGTTAAGGGGGGGATGCTCCACAGTTTCCCCAGCGACTGGGGCTTCATCTGGAAAGAGATCGTCGGGAATCAAATAATTGGGGTTGTTGAACACCTCATCCAGCGAGGATGGATCGCCCCCATCAATGCGCATCTCTACCTCTTTCATATGGTCGTGGATCTGCTGCAGACTGGTCAGAGACGCCTCAGTGGGCACCTGACCGCCGTCAACCAACTCTTCGGCTGTATCGAGCATAAGCTGCATCTCATGCTTGACCCGCTCAATAAGATTGGTCGCCTGCTGATGCCCAGTCATGGGTTGACCATAGCTGCGCATGCGCACCCGCATGGTCAGATGAGAGAAACGCTGTTCACTCTCGCGAATATCTTGAATAAGCCCCTTCTGCCGGGTCACCCGTTGACCAATCAGCTCAATACTCTCCTGGGCCTCCTTGATCTGCCCGGTCAAAAACTCAAACTTATCCAGGATGGGAAAGGAGTCCTCGGAGACGTCATACATCAGCTTAATAATGCCCTCATCGGGCTGATCCAACCAGGGATCCTCAATGGAGAGTTTTTCAGCGCGGGAGTGAAAGCCCAGCAGCCGCATCGCCTCCACCTCAAGATCATGAAGCATAGGGCGGAAGTAGTTAATCAGAGCCCGGTAGGGTAGAACCCAATCCTCCTGACTCTGTTCAATCTGGTTCTGTAACGGCAGCAAGGTGGTGGCATGGAATACTGGCAACTCCATCACCACCCGCTCGGCCAGGGGCACCGTATGGCTGACCGCCTCGTTAATCTTACGGGAGTCCACCAGGTTCTGTTCCAGATCCTTCAGCCACACCGTGTAGTCCATGGAGAACTGCTCAATGGGGGGGGCAAAATTACTCAAGAACAGGCTGCGCCACAGGCAGCGCAGTTGACGCAAAATTGCCTGGATGAGCTGCCAGAGGCTACTGGGACGGTTGCCCACACCAGCCCCGGCGATGCTGTTCCCCTCCTCATCGGTGGTCTGCTGCAGCTTGGCCAGGGTGGACTCCAAACGTCTGAAATCCCCATCAGTCTCACGGCGCAGTAGAACGCGCCAATTGGGACCTTGGCACTCCTGGGGCCCCTCCACCGCCTGTTTGGCCTCCAGGGCAAACTGCTCCTGATTCTGGGAGATACCAGTTCTGGCAATCTTCTCCAGATGGGCAAAGCCCTGTTTGGGTACCCCCTGTCCTAAAGAGATCCCAGGATAGAAGGCCAGAAAAAGATTCTGGGCCATCGTCTTATCCCCAGCTTGAGTCTTCTGAGCATAGTAGAACCAGGCGTTGAGAATGTTGACATGGGGGTGGCGTGCGGTGTGAAACAGCCCCACAAACCAGAGCCTAAGGGCAGTAAAAACATGCCGTTTCCGCTCAGGACGTAGCTGAGGCTGTTCCCGCATGGCGTGTTTAAACAGTCCATAGCGGATGATGATACTGGAGGCGGTGGGCAACCAGTTGAGGATGGCACCCACCTGCCCCCCCTGGTAGAACAGCACAAGTCTGCCAATGAGATCTTTCTCCCACTGATCCAGCCGCTCTTTCCTCTGATTAAGCTGAAGCTTATCCCTGCGCCCGAGGTAGGCACTGAAATTCATAAAGAACATCAGGTCCGCCATATCGATGCTGATGGCAAAATAGAGAATCGCCGTCAGGATCAAGCCCCCCATGGCGATGCCATATTTCTCGGTCAGGAACCCTTTAAGCTCTGCCAGGGATTTATGGGTGGCCACCGGAATGGAGCCGGATTTCAACGCTTCAATGGAGGTGATCTCCGGCACATCCACATTGACCGCCACATTGTAGGTGGTGTTGATGGCCTTACCATACTTATCTACCAACTGTAGCAACGCCACCCGCTCTGCCATGAGCAGGTTCAGATCTGAAGCCACCTCGTCATAGACGGTCTTGTTCTCCTCCACCAGCTTGATGATCTCCGCCACCCGCTGGTTGACCTTGTAGTGTTCTAGCGCCAAAATGCGCTGCAGCTCAATAGGGGTGTACTGATCCAGGGTCATCAACGCCTTAAGGGCGGCCAGCTTCTGTGTAACCTGACGCTCTGTATGGATAAAATGATCCCGATAGAGCGCCAACAGATCCTTGATGCGCTGATCCACCGGCTGGGTCATATCCACGCCGGACTCCAGCAAAATCTGGTTGACCTGCCGCCCAGCGGTGGAGTTACGGAACACTGTGGGGATATCGTTTACCCCTTCGGAGAAGCCCCCAAAGACGATGAAATGCTTGGCCCAGTAGCGCGGCCCTTTCCGGGGGTCCCGGCTGGAGGCAACCCCGGAGATTTCATCTTCAGGAATTCGATGAAAGGTATCGATGGCCGCCGCTGCGGTCTGCTCCAGAGAGCGCAGCAGACCATTGAGGGATTGCGGGTTGTCCGGGTTGGCCAATGCCCGCTGCCCCAACGCCAATTCCACCCGCTGCTGAATCTGCTCCGCCTGTTTGGCCAGATCCCCATGTTTAGAGAGCAGGGTAACAATGCCGTCATAGTTGGTAAAGATGGAGACAAAGGTAAGAAAAAAGGCCAGCACAAACCAACGGGGATTGCGGCGCATGGTCAAAAAGATGCCTTTAAACACCTTGCCGGTTTCGGCCATCCCCATAAAGATACGGTTTTTATAATCAAGAATGGCCGATGACAGCAGCACCCCGCTGCCCCAGGAGACCATAGCCCGTGGGATCTCCCCCTCCTGTCCGGCAAACAGGCTACCGAACAGCTCCTCCACCATGGACATCTGCAGAAGTTCGTTAACGCCGCGAGAGGTGGTAAAGGTGGAGAAGATAAACAGCGCCATGGCCAGCAAGGTTTTACTGGTGATGATCATACGGCGGACGGAGTGCCACAACTTGCGCCACAGCGGTTCCGGGGTTAACCCCTTGCTCCAGATCTGTTTAAAACTGCGCACCACCGGCATCTCGAAATCCGGGGCGCCCTCACTGCTGACCAGAAGTTGCTGAAAGTTATTCTGCAGGGCCTGTAGATGCAGGCGATAGATCAGCTTAGCCAGATCATAGAAGGGGTTGTCTGCCAACGCATCTTCATCGTTCTGACGTACCGCATTTTCAAAGTTGTGGTAGGCTTGGGCAAAGGGTCCGGCGTCGTGGCGGTCGCTACTGTGGTTGGCCCACTCCTGCAGAAGATGGTGACGCAGGGCGCGGATGGTGTCGGTGAGATCCTTCAGCAGTTGCGGAGAGACCATCTGAAAAAACGCCTCGCTCTCTTCATCACTGAGACGCTCATAGCCACTGGTGGTGGTGAGAAGGCGAATGGGGGCATCAACTTCTGTCACACCGTCGAAAAGGCGTACCACCAGCTGACCATACTGGCCTAAAATGGTCAGTTTCTTTTGGTTCGGCTCACTCAAAACGCAATCCTAACAGCCCTTCTGATCACAACATGCCGCGTAACGAAAGATTGGCACCTTTGGGATCAGAAGCCCGTTTAAGACCGCTGAAACCTAGATGCACTCCAGACTCTCCACCTCATGATAAAGCCCATAGGTGGCCAAAAAGGGGAACTCCATCTGGCGATTGCCCACCCGCACCACAAACAGGCCCCGATAGCTGCTCTGTTTCCAGTGAATTCGATAGTGGGTGCGCTGCTTCTGCACCGCCACAAACCGCAACTGCACACGCCGATGGATCTGGGTACCCGACAATCCACCGATCCGCTGAGACATCATGTGGTTGGCTTTGGTTTCCAGAAAAGTCAACAGCTTACTATGACTGCCCATGCTGGAATCCTTGCCTGCTGAGATCTCCAGCTTGATATCCGCAGTACGGGAAAAATCGTGTTCGCTTATGATATTGTGGTTGCCATGCCGGTTATCCAGGATCACATCTTCACTGGCCAGAGTGACAACCTGCTCGTCGATGAGCACCTCATCGAGGATCTCAATATCCAAAGGGTTGGGTTTAACCAACCTTTTGAGCAAACCCTCTCTTTTTCCATCGTTTTTTTTGGTACCACGGTTGGCCAGAAAGTAGGCCAGCCCCACCCCTACACTTGTGCTGATACCCAACGGTACAAGAAACAACATGGTTTTACTCCTTCTCTATGATTTGTCCAGTATATCAGATCACTATCAGAGTAACAGTCTGATTCCTGACGACAGATCGGACAGGAGCCTGCCATGCTCTGTTTCAGGGCTTGGGCTGGGGTGCCTCCGCAGCCATGGCCAGGGTCTGCTGCATCACAAAACGCAGCTCCACCCGCCGCCCTTCAGCCCGCACTTCATGGTTGGCTGCCATACCCGCCACCTTGAACAGCCCATGGCCCTGGGAACCGCGCAGACCGTTGAGCAGGGGGTCAGATTTGATCATGGAGTTAAACAGGGAGAAGCCCCGTTTCATGGCCACATTCCAGTTCCCCTTAAAGCGTGGCTTACCCACGGCTGATTGGGGAGAGTGGCCCTCCACATAGACCCCTTCCAGCAGCACCTTGCCCGGTTCCCCTGAACAGCTTAAGCCCGGTGCATCGATGGTAAAGCAGGGCAGTACCGATTTGAGTACCGTCACCACCTGCCCCAACTCCGTCAACTTATCCTTGCCCAGTGCGACCCGGCCTGCGGGAAACTGGAACAGATCGGGCAGAAAGATGCCCGCCGCCTGTTCATCCACCTGATGGGCGATGCCCGCCGCTTCCAGACCCTGACTGATGCGGCTTAGCAGATCCTGAAGGGCCAGACGGCTGGGATCTCCATGAAAGACATGCTCAACCTTGATGATGGGTTCCGGTGGCTCGGGACAGACCGCCTCTTTAACCACCACCACCGGCTCCGCCGGTTTTGCTGGCTGGGCCGGCTGCGGCTGCACCATCACCTTGGCCACCCCTGGCTGCTCCAGATCCAACAGCAGGAACAGGAATATGGCACCCACCAGCAACAGGGCCAGCAGCTCTACCATAATAAAGAGAAATCCCTTCTCATAGCCTCTCATGGCACCACCCTCTTCGCAGCCCAGTTGCTCTGCTCAGCCACTCTCCTGGCCATCATCCTTGGTATCCTTACATGACTCACAGCGGCTCCTCCTCGAACTCATCCTCCATCTGCGCCAGCATATCGGCCAGCAGCAAGGGGAACTCTTCGGTCAACATCACCACCGCATTGTGGGTCTGATTCATATTTTCGGCATTTTCATGCAGGAATTCGGCAAGTTGCATAAAGGGCTGATCCAGCGCTTCCAGCTCCTCCATAGTGATTTCCGAACTCTCCTGCAGCGCCGCCACCTGATCGGCCAAGGTCAGAAGTTTGTCCAGCACCACCTGGGTGTCACCACTCTGCCCGGCCGTTTCACGCAGACTCTCCAGGGCGGTCTGGATCGGCTCCAGCCCCTGTTTCATCTGCCCAGTAAGCTTCTCGCCCAGCTCTGTTACCGTCTGGGTCAACGCCTTATCACGGGCCTGGGCCAACTCTACACTGTGCGCCTGCAGACGGCTAACAACCGGCTCCACCAACTGGCTCTGCAGCTGTGCCTCAGAGAGACCGCCACTGCTTAAGGCCATCTTCTCCATGGCCTGTTTGAACAGCTTATCCAGATCTTTACGTAACTGGCTGGCCGAGGCTTTAACCGCCTCCAACTGAATGCGACCACTCTCTTTAAGGGCGGCATTAAGACGGTTGAGGAAGGCCTCGCCATCCAGACTGTGGGAGGCCTTCTCCATACGCCCCATCACGCTTTCCAACTTCTCAGCGGTCTGGCGCATCTGGCTGGCATCCCGACTTACCTCCAGGCGCATCTGCTCACTCAGGCTGCCCATGGCCTCGGACACTGCCTGCACCCCACCGTCGGAAAGACGCTCACCCTCCTCACGCAGCAACTCCAGAGCGCTGTCCAGGAAGGTCTCATCCATATTTTCCGCCTTGCTGCGCAAGGTCTGCAGAGTTGACTCCAGGGTCTGGGACAGACTCTGCAGGCGTGATGCCTCTCCGGTCAGGCGCTCCTGCACCGCACTGGCCATGCCCTCCATGATCTGCTGTAGCTGCTGCTGATCCATCTCCGCCAGATTGGCATCGGCGCTATGTTTCTCCAGCAGGGTACGCACATCGGCTTCAGACATGCCCTGCATGCGCTGATCCACACGCGCCAACAGACCATCCATACGCTCACTCAGGGCGGCCAGTTGACTGGACCCCGAATCGACCCGCTGACTCAACGCATCAGAGAGCTTCTGACCAATGTGTTCCACCTGCTGCTGAAGCGCCTGCAAGGCATCCTGATCCACCCCGTTGCCATTGCCCACCTTGGCGGCCAAAGCGGGGGCCAGACGCTCCAATTGTGCCTCAAAACCACTGCTCAATTGGGTCACCTGACCGGAGAGGAAGGCCAGCTTATCGGCACTCTCCCGCAGCTGTCCCTGCAGCTCCCCACGCAGCCCTTGCAGCAGACCATCCAGGGTGGCACTGCTCAGGCTCTGAGGCTGACCACCTTCGCTCTGAATCGCCTCCAGAATGGGGGTTAGATCCACCGCTTCAGGCTGTTGCCACCCTTCCAGCCGCTTGATCAGACCATCGGCGGTATGACGTAGACGGCCACTCTCATCCTCTACCTGTTCACGCAGTTGACGGAAGCCTCGCTCCAGGGTATCGCGCAGACTCTTTTCCAACTGCGCCTGCTCCTGGCCCTGACCTTGGCTTAAGGTCTCCAGCAGCTCCGTATGCAAACGGCTGGAGCGCTCATCCAGCGCTTCACTGGAGCGTTCCAGACGCTCCAGGGCACGACGGATGGCGGCGCTATCCTGTTCAAACCGTTCACCGATGCGCTGGGCGATCTGCTCCATGGTCTGGCGCACACTCTGCTCCAGCTCCACCGTTGAGGTGGGCACGGCAACCACCTGGGAAGCATCCCCACGGGGCATGCTGGCCATGGCCCCTTGCAGCTCTTCACTGACCAGTTGCCGCATGCGTTCCATATCCAGGGCGGCGGGCAGCTTGCTACTGACCTGACTAAAGCCACTGGCTACCGCCTGTTCCAACATCTCTTCAGAGAGTTTAAGACCACCGATACGGCCTGTCAGGCCCTGCAGCTCCTCACGCACGAGATCCACCATGGAGGCGAGGCTGCCGTGGCGCTGGCTGAGCCGATCCCCCTGCTCCCGCACCGCATCCAACACCGGTTCCAGGTCCACCTTTTGGCGCTTGACCTGCTCCATGCTCTGCATCAGCTCGTCATGACGGGCGCGGGCCTCACTGTGCTGACGCTGCATCATCTCCATCAAACTCTGCTGTAGCTGTTCCAACTGCAGCGTTGCTGGCTCGGCCAGCTGTGTCTGATCGTAGCGGCCCACGCTGTTAAGACGCTCGACCACCAGTGTCGCCAGACGTTCATGCAGCTGCTGATGGGTTCGCTCCACCAACTGTTCCATACCTTGCAGGGAGGGTACCAGCCCCTCGGGGGTGGTCTGAGCCTCATCACGCAGGCTACGCAACCCCTGGCGCAGTACTTCACGGCTCTCCAACAACATCCCTTCCCACTGGCTGCGGGCCTGGGCAAACAGCGATTCAGCCTGCTCCAGAGAGAGACTCTCCACCGCCGCCAACTGCTCCATCTGCGTCACCCCACGCCCCACCTGCTGCATTAAGGTTTGCAGATCCTGCTGCTGCCCCTGCATCAATTCAGAGAAGCCCTGCATGGCCGCATCCACCTGGGATTGACTCTGCGCTGCCAGTTGGCCGCTCTCCTCCTTGATCCACGCCAGAACCGGCTCCAGGGAGACCCCTGCCGCCTCACCACCCTTGCTGGCCAGCAGCGTCATGACCCGCTCAAGCTGTTCACTCAAGCTTTGAAAACGCGCCCCCTCCATGGGGGCCATGGCCGACAGTTGATCTTTAATCTGCGCCAACTCGCTGGTCAACGTCTGCCGCTGGCTTTCCACCAACGCCTTAATATGCTGTTCGGCATCGGCCTGCCAACTGCTATCGCTGCTCACCTCGGGCTGACTGTCACGACGCTTCTGCCACTTGAGCAGACTCTGGTTGACCCGTTCCAATACCGGTTCCATCTGTGCGGTAAGACGCTCTGGCAGCAACCCCACATCCTCATTCAGATCCTGCACCATGCGTTGGGTTTCACGATTCTCGGCACTCAGATTTTGCCCCTGCAGGGCGATCTTCTCCCCCAGCCCCTGCTGCCCACGCAACAAATCGCCATTGATGTTCTGCATACCATGCAGCAGTCGCTCGGTATTGTTCTCCATGACACGTTGGGACTCCTGAACCGCACGGGCCAGATCACTGCGCAACAGGGAGAGATCCTGACGACTCAACGCCTCCTTAAGCTGCTCCAGAGCCGATGCCGAGTGGTCAGCAGCCTGTTTCAGCCCCTGCAGATCCTCCCGCACCCCCTCGATGACACGGCGCCCCACATCCCCCAACAGCTCCTTGAGCTGATTGAGGAACTCCCCACGCCACCACTCACCACGACGCATAAATTGTAGGAGCTGTTCAGCCCGCTCCTGGGCCCCTTTTTCCAGCCGTTCAGCCAGACTATCCAGCCCCGTCTCCAGTTTCTGGGTCTGGGTGCTGATCTCCTGGCTCAACTGGTTGAAACCGGACTGTAGCTGTTCACCCTGCAGCTTACCCTGTTGCTTAAGTTGCTCACTTTGAGCCTGGATACCACCGTGCAGACGGTTCATATCGTCATGGACCTGCGTACCCTGCTGGGCCAACTGCTGGGTCTGACCCTGGATCGCGCCATCGATCTGGCTTAACCCGGCCTGCAGTTGCTCACCCTGCTGGGCCAACTGTTTGGTCTGACCCTGCAGCCCTTCATCCACCCGGCCCAAGGCCTGCTGTAGCTGCTCACCCTGCCCTTTACTCTGCTGCTCCAGCTGTTCACTCATGGTGCAGAAGCGCTGGGTCAATTTTTCATCCCGCAGTGCTGCCCCTTCATCCAGGCGGCGCCCCAGATGATCCATCTGCTGGACCCGCTGACGGCCATCATCCTCAAGGGTGTTGACCACCCGCTTTAACTGATCTTCCATGCGCTCGGAGTGACCATCCAACGCCTTTTCCATACGCTTGCTGACCAGATCGGCACTCTGATCCACCCCATCACGCACCCGTTCCAGCAGATGATCCCGCTGCTGGTCCCGCTGCTCCAGCTCCTCAGAGAAATTCTGAATTCCCTTCTCCAGACCCTGGGCGATGCGCTCCAGCAGACGCTCCTGCTGTTGGTTGCGGTTATCGGCGAATGGCTGCGCGGGGGCCACCGCTGCACTCTCACGCCCACGCTCTTCAGAAAGCGGCAGCATGGCGCTACGGAAGGTGCTGGAGAGCCCCTCTTCCAGGCGCTCAATCAGGCGATCCTGGTGCAGTTGGAACGCCTGCAGGCGATCCCCCTCCTCCAGGCGCATTCTTTTCATACCCCCCAACAGGGCATCGCGCATGAGGTTGGCCAGCTGCTCATGGCGGGTCTCGGCCCGCACCGCACTCTCTTCCAACGCCTCTTGCAGCGATGCGGTCAGTTTGGCGGTCAACCCCTCCAGGTCCACCCCCATCTGGGTCTGGTCCGATCCAGTGGTGCCACCACGCTGCAACTGCTCCAGTAGCAGCGTTTCGGCGGGGACATACTCAATCAAGCGGCTCAGGCTTTCGGCAAAGGCCTGCAGACGCCCCTCCAAGCCATCGATGCTGCTGCGCATCTCCACGCTGAACAGAATGGCCACCAACAGGCCGATTCCCAGGGCCATCAATTTGGTGGAGGCCGCTTGTAGCACCCCCGCCAGCGCCACCCGAATGGTATTCACATCCAGGCTCTCTGCCCCAGCCAACTGGCCGTGCAGGGCGGTCATCAGCCCAAACAGGGAGACCACCAGAGCCAGCCCCACCACCACCAGCGGAATGCTACGGATCTGTCTTAGATTAACGTGATAGGGAAGAATCTGCTGGGGAGAGAAAAACTGTTCAGCCCGCTCCACACTGCGCACCAGAGCATCGCCACCAGCGCTAACAATGGTGTTACGGTAGTCGCACCAAGCAGCACCGATCACCGGGTTTTGGCTAAGCAGGGTGGAGGCAGTTTCAAAGGATTCGGCAGAATGGCCATTGAGGGCGGACTCCAGCGTGGAGAGCCCCTCATCCAGCGCATGGCGCACCGGTCCAATCTGGCGGATGCGCAGGGAGATCCACATAAACAGCGCCCAAATGGCCAGAGCCACGGCAAACCATAGGGTTGCCTTTGGGTGTGTCAATAGGGTGACCGCATCTTCAAGCATGGCAATCAACTCTAGTTGGGTGGCAGCTTCACCACAATATCATGACATTTGATGCAACGACCCGCCGCCGGATGGTGGCGTGTGGAGTCCGGATAGATCGGCGGCCCCACCTTGGTAATCATCGATGCTTTTTCAAGCACTTTACCAACCGGTGTTATGGGTTGGCTACCCGGCGGCGCGCCCCCCTTGATCAGGTGGCACTTGGTACACAGCCCCCAATAGGTGTGCGGCAGCTTGGCATTTTTGGCGATTACCGGAAGCATCTTAACGACCATTTTGGCCGGTTGCTTTTTCTTTCGTTGCACTTTTTGCACCACCTCTTCCTGAATGGTGGGCTGGGTGGGCATGGGATAGCTACCAAAGATCTCGCCCTGCAGATATCTAGGCACCCGGGTGTTGGACCAGTTCTCCAGGGTATCCTTGTTCTTATCATAGAGCAGCCACGCCCCCACCATCACCACCAACAGCACAATCATGGCGGCAAGCGGAGAGGTCGGTTTACCATTTAGTTGCACCATCGACCCCTAGCGTAGCTTGTTGGACCACAACGCAAACCCTTCATCATTGCGCAGGTGGCAGTTGCGGCCATTGATCTTTAAATACTTGGCATAGATCACCGCATCTTTATTAACCCGGTCAAACTTAAAGCCGCGCCCACTGACCTGCATATCGTGTTGCAAGGTACAGCCCATAAAGGCAAGGAACCAACTGGGGGCTACGGAAATGTGCAGCTCCCGGTTGCCCGCCTGACTAAGCCAGATATGGATCTGCTTATCCTGCCACTGAATCTCAGAGATCTGCTGAATGGTACCATCAAAGCGAATCAGCGGTGCCTTGCGAAAGGGTACCAGCCCCGGCTGAACCGGTGCCCCCCCATCGTTACGTACCGGATTAAGGGCATCCCCCACCGCTTGGGGTTTACCGATCCCCCCTCTGTTCTGGGCAGGCTGCTGCGCTGCCACCTGTAGAGCCTGGGGTTGCGGACCCTGGTTTATCTGACCCACGGTACCCGGCTGTGGCAGGTTGAATTGCGCTACCTGCCCCAACCCGGTCTCTCCTGAAAACAGAGAACCCACCTGATTGGGAACAATGGCCATCACAATCAGGCCAGCGATAAACAGGGCGGCAAGTACGCCGATCCACTCTTCCCACTTCATAAATCCATCCACATCGCAACTACGGGGTTATACCGACATAAGCAAACGCACTATGCTAACGCACAGAGATAGATGGGTCAATTTAAACCACACTATAGAACAGAAAGGGGGAAAGATCAAAAGCGCTGGAGAGGGCAACGTTGCCAGCGGAGGTTACCGCCTTTTTTAAAGGAAGTGGTACAGGGGGAGGTTAGTGCTCAAATTCAACACTGAACAATTTTTGCAGGTTGGCAATCTGCACAATACGTGCATTTTGCTGGTCCAAGATCTTCAAATGCAGTGAACTACCAGCCTTATCCAAGGAGGAGCGCAACATGATCAATCCACCCAGCGTGATGCTATCCACTATCTCCTGGGCTCCACCCAACAACACCTTCAACTGAATACCGGAAGGCAGCATGCCCGCTTGAGACTGCATAGCCGACAGATCTGCAGAATTCAATCTACCAGGTATGGTTAGACTTGGTATGCCTGCATCAAACTGATAACGTGGCCTTGTTTGGTTCATAACACTCTCTAGAGAACAGTTCTTACTAACACACATCAAGAGATTAATTATAGACCATCCGGTTACAATTCACCACCCTTTTCTGCCTTATCAGAGACTAAAAAAGGGAGGAGTGCATTGCACCCTCCCCTTTTACAGCACGCTTCCTGGCAGGTTATACCGCTTCCATCTCCACCGGCGTCAAAAAGATTTGCAACTCGCCGATGTGTTTCATTTCCTGGAAGATACGCCGTCGCAACAGATCGACGATGAGATCCCCTTCGTAGACTTTCAACTCTCTGGCCACCTCCACATTCAACTCTACATGCAGCTTATCCCCCATAGTACGGGCGCGCATGTAGTTGATGCCATGGACACTGGAGACATCCTTGACGATCTTATAGATATCCTCCAACTCCTCCATCTCCGGGGAGGCATCCATCAGACCATCCACCGCTTCCAGATTTAGCTCCACACCGATCCGTGTCACCAGAATGGAGACTCCCACAGCGGCGATGGGGTCGGCGATGGGGAAACCAAAGGTGGCAAAAGCCACCCCCACCATCACTGCGATGGAGGAGAAGGCATCAGAGCGGTTATCCCAGGCATTGGCCATAATGGCGGGGCTGTTGTTCTCTTTACCCACACAGCTCTGATAGCGATACATCAACTCGTTAGAAGCCACCGAGATGGCCGCGCCAAGAATGGCGATACGGTTGGGCGCATCATAATCACCGGTCACAATGGCCTTGATGGCATCGATCAAGATAAAAATCGCCCCGGTAATCAGAATTAATCCCACAATAGAGGAGGAGATGAACTGCACCTTACCGTGACCATAGTGATGATCCTCATCGGCGGGCTGCGCTGAGATCTTCAGGCTGATCATGGTCACCGCCGAGGCCATCACATCCGCCGAGGAGTGAAAGGCATCCGCTACCAGCGCCTGACAGCCAGAGATCGCCCCCAGTACCCCTTTGATAATCACCAAAAAGATGTTGGAGATAATGGAGTACCAGGTCACCTGCTCCCGGCAATTTCGACATTGATCGTACTTCATGGCTCTTTTTTGTCCTCAGTTGGTTGAGGCTGTACGGTCGCACCCTCAGGTGCGCTACCATCAAATACCGGCAGCAACCGATTGAAGGTCTTCTTGTTCACATCCGGCACCCGCAGGATGGGATCGTTACGGTCAACACGGGCGGTGAAGTAGTCATAACGATCAAATCCAGTTACCTTGGCCAGAATATACCACGGAAAGGAGGAGATCAGGGTGTTGTAAATCCGCACCTCTTCATTGTACTCATCCCGCCGCAGAGTAATGCGGTTCTCAATCTCCACCAACTTATCCATCAACTGCTGGTAGGTGACGGAGGCGGTAACATTAGGATACTGCTCCACCACCGCCAACAGATTGGCCAGGGCACCGCTGCTGACATTGCCATCCATACCCAGCATTTGCTTAAGAAAGGTCGAGTTATCAGTACCGGCCAGAGCCGCATCCATATCCGCCGCCGTGGGCTCTGCGCCCTGGGCTTGGGGTGGAGCGGGCTGGCCAATCTGCTTGCGCACATCGGCCACATGGCGGTAGACCTCCTGCTCCAACGCTGCCTGGTTGAGGGTCAGGTTGACCAGATTTTGTACCAGGTTCAAACGCCGTTGCAGGGCATCTTCAATATGACCGTGTGAGGATAGCACCCGCTCCTCCAAGGTCACGAAACGGTTGAAGTTATAGAGGGTCGTCACCCCAAAAATCACAATGGAGAGAAACGAGATGGTGATGATCAACGAACGGGATTTGATGGGGGGCAGACGCAGTTTTTGCGACTCAAACTCCTCCTTGTACATATCCTTCATCAGACGTTTCATACGGCGCACACGCTCACTGTTGAGCGTTTCAGACTCAAGCGCCTCCAAACCGTCTAATTCGTCGTCGTGACCTCTACTGCTCATGACCATCTATCCATTCACACGCCACAGGGGGTAGGGTTCAGCTAAGTTCATCGGGCTCCACCCGCTCATGGGCGGGTTTGACCTGCAACATATTGTTCAGGGCATCGGCCTGTTGATAGAACAGGGCGGCATCCTCATCCCGTTTCAGACTCTCCAGCACCTCTCCAGTGAGCATAAATGCACGGGGATCAAAGGGGCGGATTTCCCTGGCCCGTTCCAGATGGGCCAGACTCTCTTCATGGCCATTGGACTGCCACAGCGCTTTGGCCAGGGCACAGAGTGCATCATAGAGGTCCGGTGCCATGGTCACCGCCTGACGCAGATAGGCGATGGCTGCTTCAGCGCGCTCCCCATCCAGCATCAAGGTGCCCAGACGCAGGTAGAGATAGGCATCATCATAACCGTTATTAAGGGCCTTAAACAGGACCTGTTCAGCCTGGGTCTGCATATCTAGACTCTGCAGCACCTCAGCCAACAGCAGATAGGCGCTGCTGGAGACGCCATCCAGGGCGGTGGCCATCTCCAGAACCTCTTTGGCCTCCTCCATGCGCTCCAGTCTCTGCAGATGGCGGGCGCGATCCAGCAGAAAGGCGGACTGCACATCGGCATCCATACGGGTGATACCCTGATACCAGCGAATCGCCCCGTCACTGATGTTGTTGACGACCACTCCCATGGCGTACCAACCAAAGGGCAACCACATGGATTTGGGTAGCCCAATGCGGCGTTTCAGAGTACTGACCAGGGGCTTAGGCTGGCGCATCTGCTGCTCAACATCCGCTGGATCCTCCAGGGCTGCCGCGGCCAGCTTGACCCGACGATCCTTTAGCCGTCCAAACAGAAAGCCAGGATTGGATGTCGGTTTTGGGGGCACCACCTCAGGGGCCAGCGGCTCCTCCTTAGAAGCCTTAGCAAAACGGCGGCGCTGTTGGATGCGGGATACCTTGGGCACCGGCAGTTCATCCACCACCTCACCACTCTTTTCATCCAACTCCACATCCGCCAGTTCAGCGGCAGGAATCGTGGTGGTCTGGCTACTGGCTGGTAAAGGCTCAGGGTCCGCCGCTGTAGACTCTTGGGACGCAACGGGCAGATCCTGTTCAATCTGCTGCAAAATTTCCTTGGCCACACGGTTGGTTACCAGTGGAGCCTCGTCCAGCTCTTGGGGGGATTCCGAGGCAGAAGCTGAACTCTGTTGGGTCTCCTCACCCGCTTCATCCATCTTAGTTGCAACGCCGCTTTCGTTGGCATCGCTCTGCACTTGCGCAGTTAATTGAGGGGCCTCCAAGGTGGAGGCGTCAACCTGCTGCGCCTCGGTCAGCGGCGCATGCTCGCTGGGGCTGATCGCTTCTTGGGCCAGTTCGACCACCGGCTCTTGGGCAGGCTCAGTGACCGGCTCTTGGGCAGGCTCAGTGACCAGCTCTTGGGCAGGCTCAGTGACCAGCTCTTGAGCAGGCTCAGTGACCAGCTCTTGAGCAGGCTCAGCAACCAGCTCTTGGGCAGGCTCAGTGACCAGCTCTTGGGCAGGCTCAGCGACCAGCTCTTGGGCAGGCTCATCCACCGCTGGTAGTTTCTCCACCCTTTCTGCTTCAGGCTGGGCTGGCTCATCCTCAATCCAGGTCAGGGTTGATAACGGTCCATCCAGCTCCAACGCGGCGTGATCCCGAGTCTCACGAGGCGAGGACTCTGTGGCCTCTTCCACCTCTAGCGATGGGGAGCTATCCAGCTCCATAGCTGTCAACTCAGCCATCTCATCCGCAGAGGGCAAAGGCACCTGGGCCACACTCATGGCAGGTGTCTCATCCAGCGGTATGGCGGACAGATCCTCCAACGCTTCGGTTGGCTCGGGCACCACCTGGGCCTCCAGGCCCTCCTGCATCTCCTGAGATCCTTGAGCACTCTGATCAACCGGGAGTTCCTGGGGGGCGGGGGCCTCATCCCGCTGCTGTTGCAGCCGTTCTGATAGCGCCTGATTGAGCAGTGCCTCAATCTGCACCATGGAGATGATATCCTTCTCACGCTCCTCTTGCGTCACGCTCTGCTCAGGCTGACGATCCTCAGGCGGGGCAATAAACGCCTCCTGTTGGGTATCACTGGTAACGGGCTCTAACGCATCATCCACGATGGCCTCAGCCATATGCCCCAGCGTCTCCAGAGGGGCTTCCCGCTCTTGCGGCTGCATCCCATCCTGTTGCTGCTGGAGAGCAGGCACTTCAACCGCAGGCTGCCACGTATGGGTATCCTGAGGGGCCATCTGTGGTTCAACAGGGGAAGGTTCAGCTGTGGACTGTTGGAGCAGCCAAGCCTGAGCAGCAGGACTACGCTCTTGTGAATCCTCTGGGGCGTTATAGGGGGGATCCGGCTGCTGCTGTAGGGTTTGTGTCTCCTCATCCTGGGCTGGCGCACTGTGGCTCGCCGAGAGAAAAGAGCCGTAATCCACCTGCCCCACCCGCTCCCGCTTGGGCAGGATCACCACATTGGAACGATTAACAGGCATCCCCACCTGCACCACCCGACGGGTGGGCTCTGCCCCCTCACTATGAATGCTGGGGAGAGGGGCCTCTTGACGCGTAAGACGATGTGTCAGCGGGTGCTCACGGTTCGGTTGGCGTGCTGGCGTTTGCGCTTGGGTGGCGGCCCCTCCCCCTCTTTGGGATGGAGCCATCAACAGATCCGACGCGGCAGTAGGATCCAGCCGATGGACTGGCATCTGGGCATGAGGGGTCTCGCTTAGAGGCTGTCCCTGATCCTGAGCCACCTGCTGCAAGGCAGTTTGCAGGCTATCTGGGGGCAACCTATCTGACGACAGGCCATTTGGCGGCTCAGGCGCATCACCAGCCAGGGACTCAAGCCACTGTTGCAGCCGTCTGTTTTCGGCACCAGCCATCATCCAACCCCTTGATAGACGATGGTATCCCAACAACAGAACATGTGCGCTAACACCGTCATTAAGCGCTGCGCCCCTCTTCCAACTGGGCGGCCCGCTTAAACAGCTGTACCGCCTGATCACGCATGCCCAACTGCTCCATAGCAAAACCGATGGAGCGGTAGACACGGGGCTCTTCCGGGCGCAGCTTCATGGCACCCTGAAACGCCTCCAAAGCCTCTTCATAACGCTCCAGATGGTCCAGAGCCAGACCCAGACGGTAGTGGATATTAAAGTTATCTGGGTTATCGGCCATGGCACTCTTAAGCACCTCCACCGCCTCCTCATACTGCTCACTCTGAATCAGAGCCATACCCAGAATGGAGGAGACTTTAGCTTCGGTGTGGCCGCGTGCATAGAAGTAGCTGAGCAGCTGCACCCCAGACTGGATCTTCTCCAGTTTCAGGTAGCAAAAAGCCAGATGGAATCCCGCATCGAAATCATCGGGATTGCTCTGCACCACATCTTCAAGCACCTCCGCCGCATGGGTATAGCGCCCCTGCTTGGCGTATTTGATGCCCTTATCGCGGAAATATTCGGAACGATAGTCATGATCCACGCTGAAGGTATCATCGAACCAGCGGATTGCGGCACCGGTGGAGCGCTTCAAAACCATGCTCACTGTGTGACCAAAAAAGCCCACTTCATCCCAGATTGTACCTTTGGTCGGTCTGCTTCCCATCTCACTCTACCCGTTTCACTGAATGATGGCATGGCAAGCCGCACAGGGACCTCGGTCTCTATGCGGCATTTTGGCTCCCGCCCGAATCGGGCCAGGGGGCAGGACGATTCCGTCCGGATCGGGCGTGATGTGCCCGGTTGTACCGATGGCGTGACACTGTGTACACGGCCCACGGTACGGGTGGGGCATGATATCCCCAGGTAAAATCATCGGCGCGGTCTCCACCTGAGCCAAGCCGAGGTTTTTCTCCTCGCTCAGAGTCAGGGTCAACAGCCGCCCTTTACGGTATACGGTCAGACTGGCGCGGCGGTCCATCTGCACCCGCCGAGTCTCTTTCTGCATCTTCTTCAAAGTCTTGACCTTGCGGCCATTGATGGCCACCAACACATCCCCGGCCAACATACCGCTAACGGCGGCATTCAGGCTAGTCTCATCAATCAACAGCCCCTCCAGATCCAGGGGCAGTTTTAATTTACGTTTTAGCTCAATACTCAACGGCAGCGCCTCCATGCCCTGCCAGTGGGCCTCGGAGAACTGCACATTAGGTGCCACGAACCCTCCGTTGGCATCAGAGAGCGCCGGTACCGGTGCCCGCTGTTCACCACGGCGTCGCTGCATGGCCACCGGCAGGCCCATGGCTTGCCCCTGGCTGCCCACAATGGGGGCACCCCGCGGTGTCTCAGGCGGGGCCGGGGTCACCGACATATCCGATCCGGGTAGATCGATCATACTGGCCAGCACCATGATGGCGACCACCAACATACCCAGTGCAACGATGGTGGTTCCCTTGAGCTTCATACAACGAACATCCGAATGGAGACAACAAACATTAGAACGGCATATACCCAGCGCAACAGGTACATCGGCACGACGGTTGTGAGCCAAGCGCCGATCATACCACCCAGGTACGATCCAGGCAATAAGATAAGGGCCATGATAAGCGGGGTTTCCGCTTCAAAGGCTCCGCTGGAGATACCGTGCCACATCGCCACCACCGAACCGACGATGGAGGCGAAAAAGACCAGCACCGCACTATTGGCGATGGCCATGCGCATGGGCACCCCATTAATATAGCGCTGCAAGGGCACCTCGACCACACCACCGGTAATACCCAGAATGCCGCTGATCAAGCCCATGGGCAGCCCCAGGATCCCCTCCCGCAACCAGCGGCTATCGATGTGGGCACGCTCCTGGAAACGTTTAATGCGGTCTACCTCATCATCAATGCCATGACGATGGTGATCCCAGATCTCCACCACCATCTTCAGACCCAGCGCCGTGGCAAACAACCCCAGCAGCATGCGAATGACGAAGGCATCAAGCACATTACCAATAAAGTAACCCACCACTACGCCAGCGATCACCCAAGGGATCAACGGTTTGAGCGCAGGCCAGTGAATGGTTCCCGAACGTTTATAGCGCAGTGATGCTGCACCATACATAAAAATATTTGTCAGATAGGCCACCGGACGCACCAGCACCAATCCATAACCAAACACCATCATCAAACCCGTTACCTTGATGATCCCTCCCCCCATGGTCATCATACCGCCGCTAATGCCTGCAACCAGTCCCAACAGTATCAGCCCAAAGAAGGTACTGACCGGATAACCGAAGATCTGGTTTTGTTGACTATGGGCGCTATTGGAGTCTAGGGAGAGCCAGGAGAAATCGAAGGGAGAGGAAGGGAGGTGCAGGTTGAACTGGTCATGCATGAGGTTTCTGGCGTTTTCCCACCAGGCGTCCGATGGGCGACTACTGGTGTCCGGAGGTGCCTGGGTCTGCCCCACGGAGTTCACCGCGCCTCCCCCCGGTGGCCCCTGGGCCGCCACCACCTGCATCACTGGTGGGGCCACATTGGGCCCGCCTCCCAGCGAGGCCCGAGGCTGCATACCGTTGCCAACCGGCGGGGCCAACTCCAACACATCCCGGAAGTGGGCGCGAATCAGATAGCCGGGAATCAAAAAGCCCCGCACCGTGCCGTTGTTCTCCTGAAACATCACCCCAACACCCAGCAGGGTACCCTGGGCATCCACCACCGGACCACCACTCTGGGACCAGTGATAGACAGCGTTCAGCGGCACCAACCCCCGGTAGGGATCGCCGGTCACTCTCAAACTCACCGGCGCACCGGTAATGCTGCCACTCTGAGAGATGATGTTACGCTGCAAGCCATCCCCCCAAGCCACCAGTGGGAACCCTTGAGGATAGGTACGGGTATCGGTGGGGGTTAGGTAGGGAAAGCTATCGCGGGTGATCAGCTTGACCACCGCCAGATCGTGTTCCGGTATGATCTTAACCACACGGGCTTGATACTCTTTACGTCCTGCAGGGGTGGCCACACGGGCCTTGATGGAGACACCACCGTTAACCAAATGGGCCGCGGTAACCACGTAGCCCTTGGCGTTAACCAGCACCCCAGAACCCACCGGGTTAAGGTTGCCGCCCTTGTTCAAGGCCACAAACAGGCTTACCACCGAAGAGCGTACCAGTGCCGAGGCCGACTGAACCGGCGCGTTGGCCATGGCTGCAGGCATACCTTGCGCCTGACCGTTGCCAAGGGCCACGCCCTGACCACTACCAGGCAGTACATGGTTGGGCGCCCCACCAGCACGCATATCAGGCAGATAGCTGAGCTTACCCAGTTGATCACGATGATCACTGAGCAGATGGAAACCCCACGCGAAGGTGGCCAGACAGGCCAGCGTCAGGATCACAGCAGGAATGCGCCAGCTCTGACGGCAAAAGGGCACATTCAATTTTTTAGCGGCTTTTTTCTTCATGGGTGAAAATGCCATTCCCTATTCACAACGCCCAAGATCAACTCTTGGCCGGATCAGTCAAAACCTCATCGTCCGCCAGGATCTCATCCTGTTGGGCGGTCTCACGGAGCTTAGCCAGCTTGTCAAGATCCTCTTCCACCTCACCAAACTCCGGTACCGAACCGGGTAAGGAGATAAAGTGCACATTGACATCCCCCACATGGGGTATGGTGTCTGCCACATGCTCCTCCACCCGATCGGCTATTATCTTGGCCTCTCCGATATCGATATCCGGGGTCACGCCGATATTGATGGAGATCCACAACTCCTGACCAACACGACGGGTACGGACCTCTTCGACCATCTCCACACCCTTGATCTCATTGGCACGGCGACGGATCTCATTATTGGTCTCCTTGGTGCCGGACTGGTCCATCAAACCCTGCACCGAATCCCAGAACACCTCACCACCAAGAATCAGCAGATGAATGCTCTCACCCACCGCCACCACACTATCGAGCCACGGCACACCCAAGTAGTGAGAACCAATGATACCAAGGGCCACCGCCATGGAGGAGATACCGTCGGCATGGTGGTGTTTGGCCAGGGTCTGCACCATAGGACTGTTAATCTCAAAGGCCACACAGCGGGTGTAACCCCAGAAGAATAGATTGACCACAATCGAGATAATCGCTGCCCATAAGGCGATCATATGGGGCGCTTTATGCTCCCCCTCCAGCAGCACCGTGGCCACATTAAAAAGCAGCCAGCCAGTGATGCCCAGCAGCACAAAGCTAACGATCAGGGAGAGCAGAAACTCAATCTTACCGTGGCCAAAGGGGTGCTTTTCATCAATGGGCTGATTGGAGACCTTCAACCCCACGATAATCAGGGCTGAGGTAATGACATCCTTACCGGAGTAGAGGGCATCCGCCAGCAGCGCGTGGGAGCCGGAAATGATCCCCACAAAAATTTTCATGGTGGAGAGCACCAGGTTGACCAGCAACCCCACCCATCCAATCATCTCATAGCAGACGATGCATTTTGAGTAACGCATGTTTTTCCCGTCATATCTCAATGGAGCCGGTGTTGCGCCCCAGTACCCCGTGTCTGTACGGGGTCGTTTCTATACTCAAGCGTGGCGAGTTGGATTAACCCGGATATTTCATGGATACCAGACGCTCTTACTTAGAGATTGGATCCATGAAAATCAGGGTTAAAACTCATCCACATCCTTTTTTTTGCTCCCAGAGGCACTCTGCACCAGAAAGCTGAAGGTGGCAATACCAAAGCCGCCGATAAAGGCACCGGCCAGGGCCAGGATCAGTGGCATTTCCACCGGTTCGCCAAAGACAAAGCGAACCTCAACATCATGCATGTTTTGCGAGGAGAAGATCAGCAGAAAAAAGGTGATGATCAGTGATAGTAACAGCCTGAACAAGGATCTCTCCGACTCGTCAAAACCTAAATGTCAATTAAAGCTTTTCAGCCGCCGAGCCCACCAGAGGCAGGCGCCAGGCCCGTCCCATAATCACCGAAACCAGCCCCACCAGTGACAGCACAAAGCACAGCACACTGGAGAGTTGGAAAAACAGCTTGCCGATACCCGGCACGATCAGGGCATAGACAGCAGCCACTTCCCAGATCCAGATCACAATACCCTGTCTGGCATGGAACGCCACAAAGGGGTCGCGACGACCGATCATAAAAGGAACCAGGGCCAGAATACCCAGATAGCTCATACCTGCCAGAATCTGCGCCACCAGACGATCCCGGTCACTAATTAGACGAAATGCAGCCATTTGGTTCACCAAAACAGGGACTAAACACAAGGGCGGAGGGCCACGGGGGAACACCCCCTCTGCAACCATCCGCCCCCTTTGTCACATCAGGATAGGGTGAAACCCCCAAAGGGAATCATCCGCCTACGATATCACCAACCTGATTCCAGTACTCCGTGGGCAGCTCGGTTGCCAGCTTCAGAGCACCAGCAGCACCAGCAAAGTCGGGGTCGGCCACACGGGAAACATTGACCTTACCATACTCTTTAAGCCCCTCCGACAGGGCCGCATCCAGACCGATCATGTTGCTGCCACCACCGGCGAGGATGATGTTCTTCAGCGCTTCCTGCTGATTCTCGGGATCGAAGGAGAGCACCAGCTTCTCCACACTCTCCAGAATATCGGGAATCACCGTCTCACAGGCGAAACGCAACTCGCGGGTGACATCGTGCAACATGGGTTTACCACCCGCACGCAGATTGACCACCACCTCTTCAGTAGGCTCGCCTACAAAGCCGTGTTTTTCTTTGATCTTCTGGGCGATGTAGGAGGTAATCTGTACATCGGGATAGGATTCAGCAATGGCGTGGGTAAACACCTCATCCACATAGTTGCCACCCTTGAGCAGGGTAATCTGATCCTTGTCCGAAGGCACGGTACCCTTCATGGCGCAGATGTCGATGG
The DNA here is from genome assembly GCF_036689865.1 of Magnetococcus sp. PR-3. Taxonomy (NCBI): domain Bacteria; kingdom Pseudomonadati; phylum Pseudomonadota; class Magnetococcia; order Magnetococcales; family Magnetococcaceae; genus Magnetococcus; species Magnetococcus organivorans. Next base: position 41,988 of record NZ_JBAHUQ010000031.1, on the reverse strand, counting down.
TACCAGCACCGATGTCGATGACAATGGCGTTGTTGAGCTTGTCCAGACCATAAGCGACCATGAAGGGCTCGGAGACCACCATGGACATGTTCATCAGCTCATCGGTGATCTTGAGCAGTTGGCTCTTGTTGTAGATGGAGGTGCGGGCTGGTACGCCAACGATGCCAAGAATCTGCTCATCGCCCTGGGGCTGAGCCTGATTAATGACATACTGCAGCAGCTCCTTGGCCGCCATTTCATCCTTTTCGCTGGTCTCTTTGAGCACACCATCGGCCAGGGGGTAGTAGAGATTCAGATAGGCCTGGTTATCCAGCGCCTCCTGCCCCACCACCACGGTGTTGTTCAGAATCTTCACACCGATGATATCTTTAGGATAGCCAACCACGGAACGTACCATGGTCTTGACGCCACGCCGGGTCATAATGGCCGTACGGGAAGTCCCCAGATCAATACCGACAAACAGTTGCTTATCATTACCTGCAGGAGACTGCATGACCCCTCCTTGAAACAGTGAACACAAATGCGTGTTGTTTTTTCCAATGGCTTAAGCTCTGTGTTACCCAACATCTGCTGGTTAGAGCGAAGCCACCAAATTCAGTGATTGTCGCGGCATTGGCACCAAATTTCAAGTCACCATTTGCACAATCATCACTTTAATGCCCCTTAAGTCGCGAAAAATGGTTGGAAATGAGATTGCTTACCGAAAAACCTCTCCCAACAAACCGTCGTCACTTCCCAATAAAGGCACTTTGAAACATTACAATCTGATAGAGGTCGGTTAAAGCCTACACCATCACTTTTTCGAAAAAGGAATGATCTTTCGTACTTTACCACCTGTCCACCGGGCGCTGGTGATCACCCCCCCTACCGCATCACCTAGCAGATTGGCTACGCCGCTGCCCAGGCTCTCAACCTCCACCGCTTCCACATACTGATCCACAGGAAGGGCACGGCTGGGGTTGGGGGGCTGGCTGATCTGCTCCGTTAAGGAGACCGGTTTAACCACCCGCTGCGGTTGCATCACCGTCACCCGCTTATTACCAATGCTCTGCACCGTAGCGCCACCTGCTTGGGGGACCATGGGAGCCTGCTGCTGAGGTTTATCCCGACGCACCACCTTGGCCCGCAAGCGCTTGCTAGGCTTTTGGGGCGTTGAGGGGGTCGCCGACGGCCGCACCTTAGCAGGCAGGCTGATATGGGTAACCCGCTGCTGGGGCGTTTTTTCTACAGAAGCGGCCACAGATTCTGGCACGCTGTTTTCAGTATCAACAGAAACCACAGGCTCTGACGCAGTATTTACTGCATCAACAGAGGCCACAGGCTCTGCAACCGGTAGATTGTCAGGTTGGGGCAGACTACTGAGCTGCTGATCCTGCTCAAACTGATCAACATGCTGGGCCAACCCTTTATCCGCTGCCAGCGTTTCTACTGTGGAAGCAGCGTCAAGTTCAAGGGGCTTGGGGGCAACGGAGCGCCCAGTCTGCCGCTTCATGGGATCAAAGGGTGACCCCACAAAACAGAGCGCATCACTCTTGGCCAAGATGGCGTGCTGTTTTTGAGCTGGAGCTCTAAAGCCACTGCGGCGCACCCCAACTTCATCGTCACTGCAGGGAAGGTTAATATGCTCGTTCAGAGCGCTTACCTCACCCAAGTGCCAACGCATAGCATCCATACCGCCAAGCAGTTCATCGTTAAAAATCGTCCCCTGCATCTCCATGGAGAGCGACGGGGGAAAATGATCAACATCTGGCCTTGCCTGCTTGGAAGCATCTGAGCTGGTTAAGGATTCAAACATCTCCCCCCACCGGTTTTCACCAGGGCGAAGGTCGGAACGATGAGTTTTTAGGGAGCCGGATTCGAATGGGGTGGCTCCAATTTCCAAACTCTTCTTCCGTCGCTGGATCGCTACTGTCCTGTAGCGCCAATGAGGGGAGGAAACAAAAGGGTCTTCGCGCTCCACGCCCCACGGGCCCCGTACCAACGGATCCCCCATGAAACTGCGCAACTGGCGCAACTCTGCAGATTGAATCAACCGCTTTTTACGGTGAACCACAGAGGCCGCACTTAATAAACTGATCTCTTTGGGCCTAACCTCTTCGCAGGTTTCCTTCTCCACAGGCCGTTGTTCAGCCTGATCCTTTTCATCCCCTTGAACGGCAGCCTCTTGAGTAGCCACCGTTTCTTGAGCTGTCGGTTCAGGACTCTGTTCAGCCGGCTGGGCAGGCTCTTGGACCTCAGAGGGTGACGACTGCTGCAGATTCTCTACAAAACTGGGGGGCGTGACCTCTTCGTGCTCAAGGATTGTGAGAGAGGCCATCACTGCGGGCTCCACCTGCTCCTTGGACAACCAGGGACAGCCGCTGCCGGCCTTACTCTTAGGCTCCTGCATGGCCACAGGGGTGAGACGATCTGCACCATCATGGGGCTTTTTGGCAGGTTGTTGGTTGAGCAGCTCCAGCCACGGCTGATCATCCTGATCTGTGGACTTCGCCTCATCCTCTTCCGCTTCCACCTCATGCTCTTTGACCGGCAAAGTGGTGAGCAGATCCATCCAACCATCCATCAACTGACGCTGCTGGCTCACTTCAGGATGGTGCTGCACCGGATTGGATGGAACCATCTGATCACTCTGGGCTTGACTGCTCTGCTGAACAGATGCCGGTTGCACATCCTTAACAGGGGAACTGTCAGGCAGTACAGAGAGATTGCCCGCCACCTGGGCATCCAACTGCCAGGGATCCTGACTCTTACTCGCAAACAGACGTTGGGTCAGGGTATCCATCTCCACCGTCGAAGGGGCTGCCTTGGAGGGCGGTGTATCGACCAACGTGGTCACAGGCTCGCTTTTAGTTGGCGTTAATGCCAACGGCTTACCCACCGGCTCTTGAGGCGCTTGATCAAACACGGTTCGCGATGAGGCCTGGGGCACGGGACGTACCGGCTCTTTGGGCTCGGCTGCGCTTTTGGGCGCCCCCATATCCAACCAAGGAGCTTCAGGCTCCAGGGTGAGCATGCGCTGCTTGATCTCATCCAGCGTGATGGAAGCCTTGCGTACCGAACCAGCGCTGTCATCCTGGCTCTCCGGCACCTCTTCAGCGGATGCAACAGGGCGCACCAAACCGGCTAACCCACTGGGCCAGGGATGCTCGGACAGATCTGCTTTGGTCTGATCTGCAGCCACGTGCTTCACTTCCTTTGCAGGAACCGGTTGCGATTCTTCATGAGAATCGTTATTATTAACATTGACCGACTGCCCCCAGCCCTCTTTGGGCCATGGCATACCGGACTCTTCATTGATTACTTTAACCCCACGTGGGCGTACTGCCAAGTAGGTGGCATCCAGGGGTTGTTCGTCATCCTGCGCCCCCTCCCCTGCGGATTGCGGGCGCAGCAAGCGATCATCATGGAGGTGACGTTCCAACTCCACCGCTCGATCGCGGGAGGCCTTCTCCAGCATATCCAGCGCGGCCGCCACCGGCTTGGCCTCTACCGTCGCCTCATCCAACTCAGCGGAATCCAGCTTGGCCTCTACACGGGCCAGCTTCTGTTTGGGCGCTGCCGCCGCCAACTTCTGCTTGACCAGTTTGGCCAAAACATCGTGGTCGCGCCCCCCCGCTTCCCGCTCCTTTGCCTCAACGGGCTGTACCCGAACGGCTTCAGAGGTGGATATGGGCGGTTGGTTAGGCCCACCCAACGGCTCCTCAGCCTGGCGCTCCCTTACTGGTTCCGGCATGGGTTTGGAGCTACCCTCATCCATAACCAGTAGGTTGTCCGCCAACGTCGTGTCGATGGGGGCGGATTCAGGTTTCTCTTCAACCACCGCCTTGGCTGGTTGTGGTGCCTTAGAGACCGTAGGTTGGTCCGCTTCGCGTTTCTCCACCACCGGCTGGCTGGCTGCTTCAGGGACCCGATTAGGGTCACTTGACCCTTGGGCCGTGGCCTGTTTCTTCGGTTTGCTTGCCGCTTTACGCTGAGACGGCTTCTCCTGAGCGGCGGTTACCTTCTGCGTGGGTTGCGAAACCTCTGCAGTTGGGCGCACGTCAGCCGCCACATCCTCGCCGCGCTCATGGGCCTCCCGGTTTTGTCGTGCCCTGTCGGAGATCTCCTGAGCCGCCGCGCGAAAGGCGGCAATGCCCTTCATACGTCGCTTTTTTCTGGCCGCACGTCGATCCCTGGCTTCCTGGGCGGAACCCTGGTCAGGTGACGCGCCACCCGCATTGTGCTGATCGGTGTCCATATTTCCTTACACCCTTTGGCATAGCGGAGCATACAGCCAGAGACTTGACGCCCTTGGAAAACAAGGGCCGTCACTGTACCTTGACGAACATCCTTGTTCCGTTGCGCTCAATTTCCAGCAGAGCCCACTGCCGTCCTTTGGCAGCCTTGATGGCCTTATCGATGGAGCGACCGTCACTGACAGCCTGCCCATTGATGGCCACCACCACATCGTTACGCTGCACCCCGGCACGCATGGCCGGCGAAGCGGCACCCATATCGGTGATCAAACCACCACTCTTGCCCTTCAACATGGGCTGGCGGTTCATACGGGCCGATGTGATGGGAATAATCTCCATCCCCATCCACTCAAACTCGGTGGGAACCGGTTTGGGTGCGGCCCGGTTTGCTCTGGGTGCGGTACCATTGGTTTGCCATGCAGGTGTTGCGCCATTTTGCATACCGCCACCCTGCATAGCGCCGTTCCAGTTCTGACCCTGGGCCGAAGGTGCCATGGGGGGGGGCATGGAAGGTGCCATGGGCTGCTGCAGATTATTACCCATCTGCGCTAGGGGCATCCCAGCCTGCTGATTCATGGCCACCGGTTGCATCTGGGCACCGGGGCCCGCCTGCAGACGGGCTACACCGATGAGCAACTCTTCCCGGCGGCCATCACGCACCACCGAAAGACGAATTTCTTGGTTACCGGCTTGGATCAACTCCGCCAGACTCTCCAGGGACTCAAGCCATTTGCCATTGGCCTTGATCAAGACATCCCCTTTTTTCAAACCCGCCTGCTCCGCACTGGAACCAGCCTTTACCTGGTCCACAACCAACCCTTTAGGATAGGGAGAGCCCAGTTTAGCCGCCAGATCCACATTGAGAACCTGGAAGGTCGCCCCAACACCGCTGGTAACCATGGCCACCAACTCCGCCGGGGCCAGGGTGGGACTCTCTTTCATAGTGGTGGCTGCTGCTGGCAGCGCAAAGGCACCGTTGGGATCGAAGGAGAACATGCGGTCGGCACGGTTACGATGCTGGCCCATGCCCTGCCCCATACCGGGACCACGCTGCATAGCTATCGGTTGGCCTGTACCACCGGCTGGCAGGATCTGGTGACAGTTTTCACAGGGACCACGATCCCCATGGGGCATCACCGCATCCGAAGGGATAGGCGGTGGCGGGCGGGCAGCCACAGGCTGACCACCACCGGCTGGAGGCAAAATCTGGTGGCAATTTTCGCAGGGACCACGATCATCGTGGGTCAATACCGCATCTGACGGGATGGGCGGCGCATTCTGAGCCGCTACCGGCATCATGGTACCGTTGATGGGTGTGACGTTGGGCAACTGGATACGCTCTTCCAAAAACTCGCGGGCTGCATTGGAAGGTACCGCAAAACCCACCCCGGAGAAGGCGCTGGTGGTGGTGTAAATAGCAGTGTTCACACCAATGACGCTACCATCAGCCCCCACCAAAGGACCACCGGAGTTGCCACGGTTGATCGCAGCATCGGTCTGTAGAAGGTTACGATGCACTGTACCACCGATGTTCACCGCCTTACGCTTACCGGAGATAATACCCTGACTAACGGTCTGGTCCAGCCCAAAGGGGCTACCAATGGCGATGGCCGGATCACCAACGTTGACCAGCTTACTATCTCCCAGGGGTGCAGGCTGCAACGGATTATCTGCTTCCACCTTCAGCAGCGCCAGATCCCGGCGGGAGTCCAGGGTGACAATCTCGGCAGGCAGTTTAACGGTACCCTGATCATTGAACAGAGTCACGAACACCTGTTTAGCATTCTCCACCACATGGAAATTACTCAGGATGTAACCATCCTCAGTGACCACCACGCCGGAGCCAATACTCTCGGTCGCCATACCACTGAAAGGATTTGCAAACTGCAATCCTGTCTTGGTCTTTTTGTTGGGATCCCCAGGTCGCATGGTGGTGGCACTGACGTTAACCACACTGGGCATCATGAACTTGGCCACCCGGGCAAAGGGGGCCGGACCGGTCACATTCTGAGGAATGGACAGCTCTCCGCCACCAGGCGCCATGAGAGGCTGGTTCAGCGCCACCGGCAATGCAGCAGCGTTACCGCCCCCCTGAGTGCCTGGATTAACCAGGCCTTGGCCAGTAGAGTTCGGACCACGGTTCTGTGCAGGCTGCTGGACCGCAGAGCCGTTGGCCTTAGCCAACGCCATCTCCTGTTTAGCCTGATAGTCGATCCACCAATAACTGCCCAACATCAGCAGAAACGAACCAACCCATACCATATAGAGGTATTTCAGGTAGTGTTTCCCGCAGCTGGGATCTTGCTCGGGTGTCATACGGCATTACTCTCGGGTAGACTCTTGAACCGATTCCGCTGCCGTAGGCTCGGAATCCACAATCTGCTCATCCACTTCACGCAGACGTGTCACACCGGCCCCCAGAGCAATAAAGCCCAGAAAAACCAGACCGATGGGCACAAATCCGCGCAAAAATTCCACCACGGACCACCACCAGGCGGAGAGCCCCCACAGTCCTAGGGAGATGGCGATCAAGCCAAAGATGATGCTGGGCATCGCATTCACATCCTACTTTAGATATGGACAGACAAAGATATCCTACACTCACTCAAACACTGCATCATAGCACAGACTAAATTTCCGATACCAGCGTGTAAATAAACAGATCCACAACAGATGCGCAGACAACCGTTACCGGTTACGGCTCATAATCCAGAATCGGATCGTCGCCTTTCTTCTCCTGGCTGCGCCAGTTCTTTACGCCCAAGCCGTAGACCATGATCAGTAGATTGGCCATACCGGTAAACATCAGCGGTGCGGTGGGACTCATATAGTCAAACAGAAAGCCACCGATCTGCAGGAAAAAGATAATCCCAATACAGCCCGCCGTATTAAACGCCCCCATAATGGAGCCGCGAATCTCCGGCTCGGCATTGTCCAGGGCCAAAATCTGTGGTGCCAGCAGACACCCCGCCTGCCCCAACCCTACAAACAGTGCTGGCAGCAGTGACCACCAGGTCATAGGATTAATAATCAGGCTGAACCCCAAAAAGCCAAGGCCGCTGAGCAGCAATCCCAGAATCACCGCTTCAACCCGGCCATGGCGGCGAATAAACCAACCCCACAACGGAATACTTACCAGCACCATCAGACCAATAAAGCCAATGACAAAACCAGCCCTGGCGGCGGCCTGGTTATGATCCACCCCTGGCACCAGATCGCCAAAGTAGATAAACCAGGTCATCAGGAACAGTCCGATGAGCACCATGTCGTTGCGGGAGGTAAAGGCGGCCAGAAAGCTTAGGCGCAACTCTTTACGCGTCTTGACCAGCCCCACCACCCGTTTCAAAGGGAAGGAGCTGGACTCCAGTTTGGTGGCGGTCTCCACCAGGAACTGGCGCACCAGCCAAGCCCCCAACAGGGCAACGATGGCCGGTATAAGCATCACCACCTCCACCCCCACATACTTGGGTAACTGCATCAACACCGCGTAGACCAGGGTGGCCCCGAAGGCCATCATAAAGCCCACTTTTGCCAGCAGTCCCGGACGGCTTTTCTTGGTGGTGTAGTCCCCGGTCAGGGTGGAGAGCTGAGGCCACACCGCTGCGGTCCCCAGAGACATCATAATCCGCGCAAGATAGAAGATGGCCAGCGCATCGATGCCCAGCACCACCCCCAACCAGCCACTCAGGGGGGCCAGCAGCGCGGTGATCCCCGCCACCAGAAACCCCCACATGATGATGGGGATACGGCCAAAGCGGTCGGAGAGATAGCCCAGGTAACCCACCAGCGCCAGATCCAGAATCTCGGTAATGACCTGAATATTGGCATTGACGAATCCCGCATTCTCCCGCCCGATATCCAGCACATTGCGTAGAAACAACGGCTGGGTGGCCAGCACCAGGGTCATGAACACCATGGTTAGGGCCACAATCAGATAGAGCGTATTGTGATGACGCTCAAGAATAATGGGGGATACAGACATGCGCGCTTATTTACCTACCCGTTTCAAGGTGTTTGACTCAAGACAACGATACGACAAGGAACGGTGCGAGCACCGTTCCTTGTAAACCACAACCCTGTCAGACCTTAGGTTAGAAAGACCAGAAACGCTTGGCCTTCTGACGACGGTAGAGGTAGTAACCGCCCCCCACCAGAATGGCACCAATCGCCAAGGTCCCCATGGAGCCAATACCCAGCCCCAGGTTCAACCCCAGGCCACCCAACAGCGAACCGCTGCTGCCAGCGGTAGCTACGGTAGCCACAGGTGCCGCCCCTTTGATGGCGGCAGCCTGGGCGGCGTTCTGGACAGTGGCAGCACCTTTGACACCAGCAGCCTTGGTCGCCGCTACCCCCTTGGTGGCAGCTACCCCCTTAGTGGCCGCTGCTGCCTTAGCGGTTTTGGCCACAGGCTTAACTGCCTTGAACTTCAACTTGCCTGGACCGGTCAAAGTGACCTTTTCACCTTCAATCAGGGTGGCACTCAGATTGGTAATGGCCATATGACTTCACTCCAAGATAAATTGGATCTATTCTCATTACGAATGACACCAACATCTGGCATCGAAAGGGGATTTTACGTTACCCCCCACTTTTTTTCTAGCGTTGAATCGAGCTTTATCGAAAAAGCCCCGTCAAAAGCCTGAAAGGCTTCTTGATCAACTGGCCAATATCCTTCTCATGCAGCAGTCGATACTCCATCAACGTCATAAGGTAGATCAACTCTTTGCTCTCGTTTCTAACCCGCTGATAGGCGGCCCCGGCCTGCTCATCCTCCATCAGTTTGATGGCACGCATAGCCTTCTCGGCATAGAGATGAAAATCCTTATGGTGGGCAATCAGCGGCTCCATCTCTGGAAAGTGGCTGTAACGGGCCTGTCCAAATCGGTCCAGCCAGATCCCCAGCTCGCACTGATGGTGAGAGACATGGATCTTGGAGCCGGTCACACGTGAGATCTTACGGGTCTGGATCGCCTTTTCCAGTTGAAACTCATAATCCAGGTGCAGCATACGCGCCACGGACAGATCGATCATAACACCACCGTCAGGTTCGGGGTTTTCCCAACATATGGCTCACCACCTCTTGAAGATCCTTGCCCAACTGTTTCTGCTTGCGCAGAACCAGATAGGTCAGAGGAACCAGATGAAAGCTGAGCATCAATGCGATTAAAATATCCCCCAGCGACCAGATAGCGGCCACCGGCATAAACGGTCCACAAAAGGCGATGGCCACAAACAGCCATCGGAATGCCAACCGATTACGCCCCCCCAGATAGACAAAACTGCGTTCGGCAAAGTAGGACCAGTTAATGATGGTGGTAAAGGCGAACACCACCAAAAATAGGGTAACCAACAGACGCCCCATGGGACCGGCGTAAAGTTGGAATGAGGTCACCGTCAGATAGGCCCCGGTATGTTCCAGCCACAGACCGCCACTCAAGATGACCAAGCCTGTAGCACTGCACACCAGAAGGGTATCCACCATAGGGATCATCCCCGCCATAATCGCGCCACGAATGGGCTGATCATGGTTGGCCGCATGTAGGAAGGGTGCAATTCCCACACCTGATCCGTGGGAAAACACCCCACGGGAGATACCAAACTGCACCGCCTGCAACACGGTAAAGCCCGCCACCCCGCCCGCCATGGCATAGGGGGAAAAGGCGTGTCGGAACACCATCTCCAGCGCGGTCATGGCCTGATCTGGGTGGGCGATCAAGATACCAAAGGCAAATAGGATATAGATGCCTGCCATCCAGGGGGCCAGAATATTGCTGACGGTAAGAATGTTTTTCAGACCGCCCACAATCACCATGGCCACCAGCACCGACAGCGCCAACGCCACGATACCGTGGGAGAGTCCCAGATCTGATTCCACCGCATGGGCTACAGAGTTGGTCTGGATCAGATTGGCCGCCACCATCCCCTTAACGATCACCAGACCGGCGAACACCGTGGGTATCCAGCGCCAACGCCCCTCAAAGAAGCGGCTTAGATAACTCAGCGGGGTACCAAACAGAGGATGATTGGGATCCTGAGGCTGATAACGCAGCGCCATGTAAGTGGAGCACATACGGAAAGAGACCCCTAACAGCGCTGAAACCCACATCCAGAAAAGCGCCCCCGGTCCACCCAGGTGGATGGCTGTGGCCACCCCCGCCATGTTGCCCACCCCAATACTGGTGGCCAGGGCGGCAAAGAACCCCTTGGCATGATCAATGGGCGCACCATCAGCACCGCGATGCAGCCCTTTACGTCGCATGGCAAAGAAGACCGGCAGCAGACGGCGTACCGCAAAGCCTCCGGTTATGACCAGAAACAGCAACCCCAGTTCCAGATAGATCAGACTGAAGAAGGGACTCCAGATCCAGTCGGCCACACTGCCTAACATGCACGCTCCTCAACAATGTACAATGGTTGCGCCACTTTAATTGATAAAGAGCGGTGGGCACAAGCATGAAAACATAGCGCATGATGCCACAACAACGTTGTGTTGAAACGCTTTTTACGACTTACGTGAAGCGTCAGAATGCATCAAGTAATAACGCATTGAGACCATCACCCTAAACAATTTGCGATGTATGCGCTTGCAGGAATATAAAGATAAGCCCATTAAAACTCGACAGAAAAGCCGTTCAAAACTCAAAAAAAAAAAAAAATCGCTTGAAAATATAGCGTTCCATTCTTGCATAGGATCGGTTAGCCTCTAGCTAAGCAACCTTGTGTGGGGAGCTACAGAACGCTTTGAATCGGAGCCTGTTATGACACAAACCGTTGTCGCCACCAAATTGGGCCGTGATGATACCCTGACCCTTACCGGTCCAGGCGAGATCAAGATCACGGCATCTAAAAAGGTGGCCATTCTCAAGGGCTCCTCCCTCTCCCTGCCCTCCCTGGCCGCCACCGCCAAACCCACCCTGCTGGGGCTGAAACTTATGGGCCCTGCCATGGGGCTGGTGGGGGTAACCCTGGGCATGGCCTATCTGGCCAAAATGGCGGGGGATGCCATCAATAAACGCGACAAACGCCAGACCTGAGCAACCTTTGAGTCCCTAAGGTCTGTTTAAGTTTCGAAAAAAAAAGCCCGGCTATGTAGCCGGGCTTTTTTCATGGGTGATTGCACCCCTTACAGCTTGGTCGCAATCACACCAATACCAGGAATCCGCCATGCTCGGGAGAGCAACACCGAGACCAGCCCCACCAGAGAGAGCATACCGATAACCATGGCCGAAAAGCTGAAAAAGAACGGCCCAACCACCGGCACATGCAGCGCCAAAATGGAGAGCACCCCCCAGGTCCACAGCACAATCCCCTGACGGGCGTGGAAATCCACGTACTCATCATCCTGGTTAAAGATCAGTGGTACCAGACAGAGAATGCCGAGGTAGCTGAGCATGGCTAAAATGCGACTGCGTGGGGTGCGCTGTTTGGCCACAACCCCTTTTTCACGACGTGGTAACATAAACCTGACTCCGTCAGCTAATGGCTTCTTCCAGCTCACTGTCGGAATCGCCACGATTTTTCATATAAGAGTAGATACCATACCCCACTGCACCAGCCACGCCCAGTAAAATTACGGGACCCCAGGCACCCAGCCCCAACCCCAACCCCAGGCTAGGCCCTACGGAGGAGGTGGAAGCAACCGCCGCGCCACCTGCGGCTGCGGTTCCGGTAGCGGCCTGTTTGGTGGTGGTCAAGGCCACCGGCATCGCCTTGGCTGCAGCCGGTGCTTTAGCTGCCAAAGGGGCAGTCTTGGCTGCACCCGCTTTGGCTGCCTTGGCCGCTTTAACACCTTTAGCAGCCTTGGCTGCTTTAGTAGCCTCTGGTGCTTCCCACTCACCGGCGACAATGGCCTTTTGGGGAATACATTGGGGCTGACCAGCACCTGCAGCCAGCTGTTGGCCCTTGGCAGCAGCAGTACCTTTGGCCTTAGTGCCTTGAGCTGCTGGACAAGCAAAGGCTTTCATATTATTAGCCCCTTCCAGTTCGGCAGGCATTTTCATAGGAGTAGCTGGAGTAGGCGCGGCAGCAGGCATGGTTTAAATCCTCACGGCTAGACAGAAAAACAACCCATCAACAATTAAAATGGCAGAAACAGCCATTTTGTGAACACGGACATCATACCCATAGCCGCGCAACAGTCAAAACTTTTCTTTCGAAATTTCAAAGAAATAAACACGAATCATTCCCATCCCCCCCCCCTGCATAAGCTCAAAAACCTGTTCAATAAACTGTTTTTGCAGTTGCATTTTGCAGTTGCAAAACCCTTTAGGAAAGCGCATAAAAGGACTGGGGAAATGAGCACAAATACAGTAATGCGTCTCATTTAGAGTGCGCAAATAAGAAGAATCTCAAAGCTTCTCACCTTAAGCAGTCTGCCCATGACCCGCTCTATGCGTAGCGCCCTAATCCGTTCTAATGGATTGTAACCATTAAGGAGAGTCTAAAGTGACACTTGCAGATCTAAAAAAAGGGGAAAAGATGCGCGTGGCCAGTCTGAAGTGTTCCGATGACGAGCGTAACCGCTTCATCTCCATGGGACTGACCAAAGGCAAAGAGATCACCCTGCGCAATCAGGCTCCTTTCGGTGACCCCCGCATCTATACTGTCATGGGCTATGAACTGACCCTGCGCAACAAAGAAGCACAGAAGATCATGATCGAACCCATCGCCTGATCTAGAGTCGCAACGCTCCTTTTCAGTACCACTTCCCATGCTCTAAAACGGTTTAAAGGCCACCTCCATGCTTGAAAATTCACCCTCTGAGGTAACTCAGGATGCAATCACCGTAGCCCTGGTTGGTAACCCCAACTGTGGCAAGACCTCTCTTCTTAACCGCCTGACCGGCGGCAAAGATCAGGTGGGCAACTATCCTCGCGTGACGGTTTCCCTTAAAGAGCGCCTTGTCTGCCTGCAGGATCACACCTTCAGTTTGGTGGATATGCCCGGCATCTACGCCCTCTCCTCAGACACCCCCGAAGAGCGGGAGACCCGTGGTTACATTCTGGAGGGCAAGGCCGATGTCATCGTCAACGTTATCGATGCGGGCAACCTGGAGCGCTCCCTCTACCTGACTACCCAGTTGGTGGAGATGGGCACCCCCATGGTGTTTGCCCTGAACATGGTGGATGAGGTGGAGAAGGATGAGACCATCATCGATGAAAAAACTCTCAGTGAAATGCTCGGTGCACCGGTAGTCAAAACCTCGGGCCGTTCCGGTCAGGGCACCGAAGCGCTGATTAAGGCGGTGGTACGTCAGGCAGAAGAGGGCAAAGTTCGCCCCCGCCGTTTTATCAACTTTGACATGCACCTGGATAAAGCAGTTGGTAAGATCTCCACGCTGGTCAACGAACTTCACCCCAACAGCCCAGATGGGGATAACAGCCGCTGGCTGGCCATCAAATTGCTGGAAGGGGATGAAGAGGTGGTCAGCCGTGAGGATGATCACGAGCATCTGCTGGAGATGGTACACCGAGAGTGTTATGACCTCTCCCACAACCATGGCATGCACTGTTCTGCCATGATCGCGGATGCCCGCTACGGCTATGTCAACGGCATCCTGGCCGAAGCGGTCAAGAAGCCCACCTTTGTGGATGTACGCCACAAGGTAACCAACTGGCTGGACATGCTCTTTCTCAACCGTCTTCTGGGTATGCCGATTTTCTTCGGGCTGCTGTGGCTGATGTTCCACACCACCTTTACCGTGGGTGAGATTCCCATGGGCTGGATTGAAGGCGGTGTGGGGGCAATCTCCGACTTTGTAGCTGGCATCATGCCTGAGGGAATGGCCAAAGATCTCATTGTAGACGGTATTATTGCCGGGGTTGGGGGGACCATTATCTTTCTTCCCAACATTGTCATCCTCTTCTTCTTTATGGCCATCTTCAGCGAAACAGGCTATCTGGCCCGTGCCGCTTTTCTGATGGATCGCGTGATGCACATGTTTGGCCTACACGGTAAGGCGCTGATCCCCATGGTGATGGGTTTTGGCTGTAACGTGCCAGCGGTGATGGCCACCCGTACCATTGAGGATCATCGCGCCCGCATGGTGACCATTCTGGTCAACCCCTTTATGCTCTGTGCTGCCCGACTGCCGGTGTTCATTCTGTTTGCTGGAGCCTTTTTTGCGGAAAATGCCGGTACAGTTGTGTTCTCCATGTACATGATCTCCATCTTTGGTGCCATGGGTGCGGCGGTGTTGCTGAGTAAATTTTTCTTCAAAGGTGATGACAGCGCCTTTGTTATGGAACTACCCCCCTTCCGCATGCCCACCGTACGTGGTGTGTTCATTCACATGTGGGATAAGGGGATGAACTTCCTTAAAAAGATCGCCGGTGTGATCTTTGTGGGGTCCATTGTGATCTGGGTTCTTCAGGAGTTTCCCAAGGAGATTGAATGGTCCCAGGACTTCCCCACCCAGATCAGCCAGCTTGAGAGCCAGCCCAAAACCGATGCCGTTCATGAGCAGATCATCACCCTGAAACGTGCTGAGAAGCAGGAGGCTCTGGAGAAGAGCTATCTGGGACAGATCTCCCGGAGCGTCACCCCGGTTTTTGAGCCCTTGGGTTTCAATTGGAAGGATACGGTGGCCATTCTTACCGGTCTATTGGCCAAAGAGGTGGTGGTGGCCAGTTATGCGGTGATCTACGCCCAGGATGAGGAGTCTACCGAGGAGTCTGACACCCTACGCTCGGCGTTGGCCCAGAACATGACGCCGCTGGTGGCTTTCGCCTTTATGATCTTTGCCCTCTTCTACGCCCCCTGCATTGCCACCATCGCCACCATCAAGGGGGAGACCGGTGGTTGGAAGTGGGCGATCTTCTCGGTGGCCTTCTCCTTCACCCTGGCATGGAGCATGGCTTGGATCATTGTCACGGTGGGGGGTATGCTCCTATGAGTGAAGTCGCCTGGTGGGAGTGGTTTATCCTCATTCCCATCGGGGCCTGGGTGGTGTTCTACATCGGACGGGGTATTAAACGCA
This sequence comes from Magnetococcus sp. PR-3, assembly GCF_036689865.1. Classification (NCBI taxonomy): domain Bacteria; kingdom Pseudomonadati; phylum Pseudomonadota; class Magnetococcia; order Magnetococcales; family Magnetococcaceae; genus Magnetococcus; species Magnetococcus organivorans. Next base: position 26,775 of record NZ_JBAHUQ010000031.1, on the reverse strand, counting down.
GCCTCTCTCCCAGTGAAGGGGGCTGTGGCAAATCGGGATGTTCCTGCGACAGCAGCAACCCCACACTGCCGAGCCAGTGTCCCACAACGGAAGCTGAGCAGAAGCAAGCCCCCCTCCCCTTTCCAGGTAAGAAGCACGACACCTGATACAAAAAAAGCCCCCGGCCATATGACCGGGGGCTTTTTTCTGGCCCATCTCGGAATAGCGGGAATAGGGGGAATAGGGGGCGTCATCTATGAAAAAGAAAAACCGAATCATGGCCGGTAAGCGACGGGATTTCTAATCGGGCTTGGCTGCCTGTGATCCGCCCGCTCGCAAGCTCGCATCGCTAGCAGACGCCTCACATCATCCAACCCTTTTAGAGCCCTACTGACCTTTAGCAGCTTCCCCTATCCGTATTGCGATGTGAGGCTTAAAAGAAAAGTCAAAAGATTTAAAGACTAAAGATTCTCTTCTTTTAATAGTTTCGATCTTGCTGGGGCTGGAGTTTGTTTAAAAAGTCAGGGCGGCGACCCTGTTGCCGATCTGTCCAAAAAAAAGCCTATCCCACTGTTTCGGGATGAACCTTTTTTCTGGCTCACCAGCACCATTCATCTATGCTCTATGCGCAAGGGGCAGATTGCTCATTTCATCCATATGCACCTTTTCTCTTACCTATTTTTTAACAAGCACCCTCCTCCCCATACTCTTAGCTACGCCCCCAGGCCAACCGATCCTTTACCTATTGAGAGAGGGATGAGAACGTCAATGGTCGTTATAGGCTGTAGAACTAGAGGATTTTTACCGATAAGCAGGAGAGAAAGTGACGACGTAAGATAAGAGACACCTCCTAGACTCCAAGAGACTTCAGACACAGCCCACCTCCACCAGAGGCGAGCAAGGGACTGGACTCCATGGATAATCGTCGGTTTGTGCTCACAGTAGCAGGCCAAACGGAGTGTCATCCATATTGGGAAACCAAAGGGACGATTCATGTCTGAAGAAGAATCCAAAATTAAGCTTAAAAGCTCAACTTCTTCAACGGATTCGAACCCTTGGCAAGATGACGAAGCGGGCAGCAGTTTTTTGTCGCCATCCGCTATTGAGCTCCCCCCTACCGAAGCCCATCATCAAGGTGCAAGCATTATCCAAAGCAGCACCACGGCCCCTGTGTCAGATCAACCTCTGGCCCGCCTACAAGAGCAGGCACGCTCTTCTCAACAGCCTTCTCATTCCTTGCAGACCCAATCGACCCAGCCCCCATTAGTAGAGCAGGAGTTGGGGCCTGATCAACTCAACGGCTTTGAGGATGAAACCTACCTTCAGGCCCTGCATCAGGAGTTGATGCTGCTGGTGGACTCCTACCAGGAGAACTTTGCCCAGTTGACCCGACAAAGTCTGCATCTCAATGAGAGTGCCAGCCTGCTTCAACAAAGGCAGATCGATATTGAGGGGAAAGAGCGGGAGATTAGCCAGCAGTATCAGCAGTTACTTCAGCACACCCAGCAGCAACACGATCCAGCACTGGATATGGATCAGCTCAAACAGCACCTGAGCACCAAACTGGATCAATTTCTGGATCAGATTGCCCAGACCCAGCCCCTGATAAGCAGAGAAACCGCCTTCTCCATGGCTGATTTTGAGGGATTTACTAAAAAGCTGGAGTCGGTCAACCAGCAGAAGATGGTTCTGTTAAACCTTAAAGAGCGCGTCCAGCAGCAGCAGGAAAAAGCGCAAAAAATGGAACAGCGTCTGACAACCTATGAGCAGTTACAGATTCAAAAACAGATAGATCTGGCGCAACGTAGCGCCACCCTAAAAGCCCGCGAAAAAGCACTGCAGAGTCTGGAGAAAAAAAGTCAACAGCAGCAGCAGGCTCAGGAATCCATGGCCCAGCAGCAGCAACAGGCCCTGCAACAACTGCACGATCAGGTCAATGAACGGGCCCACCAACTGCGGGAAAAAGATCTCAAGCTGCAAGAGGCGGAGCTGAAGCTGACCGAGCAACGCACGCGGCTCTCCCAGCAGATCGATGATCTAAACCACACCATTCAACAGCTTGGTCATCAAAAAGTTGATCTACAGAATATGGAGCGTCAGCTCCAGCAGAAACAGCGCGAACAGGCTGCCTTAAAAGAGCAGCTACAGCAGCAACAACAAGGCGCCGAACCCGCCCCCCAAAAAGGTGGCAAAAAAACCATCTGGACCTTGGCCATCACCGTTCCACTGTTGATCTTGGCCTACTATCTCTATGAGGAGTTTCTTCCCAGCGCCCGGCAACCCTCTACGCTGTCACAACCTGTGATCCCCGCCCCGCAACCACCGGCTGCCAACAGCCAGAACGTGGTTGCAGCCGCGCCCCCGACCACACGACAGACGGCGGATCGCCTCAAAAACAGCACCGATTCCAGCCCGACCACGGCTCCGACGCAACAGAGCGCTCAGGCACCCCAACCTCCAGCGGCCCCCCAGCCCCCCAAGAAGGCGCTAAAGATAACGGCGGCCCCTGCTGCGGAACCATCCAACGCCCTCCAAAAAGCGGAGCTAAAAGAGGCCCCCTTACCTGTTGCAGAACCAGCTATAGCGCCCAAAAAAGCGGAGCTAAAAGAGGCTCCCTCGCCTGCTACAGAACCAGCTATACTGCCGCAAAAAGCGACGCTCAAGGTCACGGCTCCGGTCACGCCTGAACCGCCCAAAGAGACGAAAACCAGCGCCCCAGCAGCGCCCCACCCCCCTGCCCCTGCAGCGGCATCCATCCCCGGCCATAAAGAGAAACAAGCTGAGCAACCTCCTGTAGAGGCTACACAAACCGCCAATTCATCGGCTCAAAAACCTTCTCCCTCGGCAGATCAGGAGAGGGCAGCTATAGCGCAGAAGATAGAAGCGCTATTGAAGGCTGCACAGGTCGACATCCGGCGCAACCGACTCAGCTGGCCCACCCACGACAATGCACTGATTAAAATCCGTAAGGCACTGGTGCTACACCCGAACCATGCCGGTGCCCTACAAAGCATACAGAAGGTTGCCAATCGCTACGCGTTTTTAGTGAACCGAGAGATCCAACAGGGGGATCTGGCCAAAGCCAGAATTTTCCTATCCAAAGCCCAATCCCTGGCACCCGACAGTGCCAAAGTCAAAGAGGCTGCCCAGGCCTTGGCAACAGCTAAGTAGCAGGCGCACAGATGCCGACTGGCACACCTTTTTGACCATCATCCCAGGCCATCAACCGACACAAGGTATTACTCAGGCGCTGCCTGAACCACTTCAAGAGATCTCTGCCCATGACGGTTGAAGGTCTCCAGCATATGCAGCTGCTCCTCCACACAAGCATATTTATCGGATAGACATAGAGTACAGAGGCGAGTGGTGTATTGGGTGTGCTGCATAAGGCCGGTCATCAATGTAAAGCAGTCCGAGGATTTAAATTCAGGATGCCGCATCGCCTTGCACAGACGGCTTAACCGTTTGCCATCCCAATTAACAATCACCATGTGAGGGCAGGTGCTAAAAGCGGGTTTGGAGATAAACAGCGGAGCGCTGGGATCGTCTAGGCAAGCAGGATTGATGATTTTTTCATAGGGCTGGGTGATGCAACAGGAACCCAACCCATTGCAAGGCATTGCTGGAAGATCAAATGGCTGGGCCGTTGAATTGACCATAAACACTCTCCAAACACACACGCTCCCTCATACCAATTGGACCATAAAACCAACAAATTAACAAGACGTAATCAAACCTAACTTTTGCAGTTGCACTACTTAAGATGACTGATATGTCTTTTATTATTTCTTATTCTTCAAAACCATCTCATCCAGCTTGCTTACCTGATAGGCACCCATGCCACGACCTTTTAATCATTGAGATAATAGAGATCCAGCGCATTTCACACAGGCGTGGATGAACAAGAAGCTGCCAACACAAAGCAGAGAAAAAAGCCCCTGGAGCCTAGGCTCTGTTGACATTTCATCCATGGCAGCGCCTGGAGTGGTGTGAAAGGGATTCGGAGTGCCAGGCCCTTCGGGTTTGGCCTCAAAAGCCCTTCTGCGTCATTGTTCGTCGCGCATTGAGAACCACTAAACTTGCTCCTCACGCCTAGCATAAGGGCTTTTGAGGCACAAACGCTGCTCATGTCTGAAATGTCAACAGAGCCTAAGGGCTGCAGGGGTGAGGGAGGATCAAGTCAACAAAGCCACCAACCACCGTCAGGAGGCCCGTTTAACTCTGCTATTGGGAATTTCATAGATCAGGGTGTGGGCCAGGGTCAGTCCCACAAACACCCAGCTGGCGGGACCGTGCAGTTTCATGGGTTTCATCATGCGCATGCCGGTCAACATACTCACCGCCAGAGAGGCCGCCATACCCGCTTTGATCGCCTCACGCCCAACCCGACGGCGTTTGGCACCAACACTGCGCCGCTTACCCTTGGGCAGGGAGCGTCTGGAGTTGGCAACTCTGGACTTAACCTCTACCTGGTGAGCAGGCAGAGCCTCCGTCTGCTGTTCATAAAAATCGACACGGGCATCCATAGCAGATATTCCCCGGATATATCATTGCTCTATTCTGAATTAACGCTGTTTCATTGGGGAGAAGCAGTGGCTACGCTTCTGGGCGGCATAGACCAGACCAGCCCCAACCGCCAAGGTCACCCCTGTGGCCACCACAGGGCCGCCTAGGGCCAGGGTACCAGCCACCACACCCAGCTTTTTTCCCGTCAGAGCCAATAGCCCACCACCTGCCACCACGGTGGTCTTCAAGGCAGAGGTTTTCGCAGCAGAGACCGCCTTGCGACTTTTAGGTACCATCAGCTGAGTGCTACCTGCTGCAGGCGCGATCCCCTTTTGGGAAGTTACGCCGGTACCACACTTCTGGTTGACCATCTTGTCCATCGCCATAATATCTTACCCTCTATCCGGGTGAAGTGACTGAAAAAACATGCCTGTCCAAATGCCGGGATAACAGTAATCATTCTCAGAAGCACTGTCAACTTAAATAACACTCATTCTTATTCGCAACAAACCAGTAGAGCCCCAATCCAGCCTCTACTGCAGAACAAAAAAAAGAGGCATCCCGTAGTTCGGGATGCCTCTTTGTTCAATGGGAATCGATGATTTCTCGACTATTTACCCAGATCGATAGCCATATCCATGGGGGCGTGCAGAATGGTGGCCACCTGCTTTTGACTCAACTTCTGCGCCCTGTAGCGCTGCCCCCGCAGTTCAACCCCATGGGCAAAGCTGCGTAGATGGTTAAAGGATCCACGCTGAATATTTTGGTAGACTCGGGTGACATCCTGGGCACTGGTCTCGCGCATCGCCTTGTTTAGATCAGAGATATCCAACTCCTCCACCAGCCCCCCCACTTTTAGGGCCTCACCCAAGGAGCGCTCCCCACGCTTGATCAACTTCTGGTAGAGATCCCGCAGATCCCGATCCTGGAACCGGCCCCGCACGTCCTGCCCCACCGGATCTTCCAGGCCATAACGGTTAAGCATACGCAATACCGCATCCATGTGGCGCTGTTCAGAACGGGAGACACTGCGGAAGATCGCCACCCGCCAGGTATCATACAGATGCAGATAGACATCTCTGGCCAGCTTCTCCTCTTCACGCATGTAGATTAGGTAACGCTTCTCCTCAGGCGTCAGAACGCCCCCCATGCCAAAGGCAACCGGTTGGCCGCACGGGGTGGTTGCGCCGCCCAAAGCCACCGGCTGACCACAGGGGGTCTGATTGGCCATGGCTTGATTCATGCCTGGATTGATCGGCGTGTTCATGACCACTGGCTGGGCCGCAGGCAGCAGACCGTTCAAAGAGTTAAGGGTTGCAGCAAACTTCTGCCCCTCCACACTCTGCAACACCTGCAACAGCACCACCGCCAGCACCACGACACCCACAAAGATACCCACAAAGCTGTATTTGGGCCGCTCTTTGGAGACCGAAGCGATAGGTGGCGCATCCCCACAACTGCCGCAGTCGTCAGGCTTGCAGGCTCTCTCCTGCTTGATAAAGCCAAAAGGGGAAAAACCCAAATCGGGCTCAGCAGATTCAGATTGAGGCTGATCACGGCGACCACTGCTGGTTTCACCCGCAGCAGGTTCATTCACCTCATCCAGACTCAATGTCTGGGGATCGGAGTTGGAGGTGGCTATGGGGCTCTCCCCGCCCAACTCATCCAGACTCAACGCCTGGGGATCGGAGTTGGAGGTGGCTATGGGGCTCTCCCCGCCCAACTCATCCAGGCGCAGTTCGTCCAGGCCAGCACTGGAATCTGCTGACGGGGTCGCCGCTGTATCTGCCGAGACTAGGTCATCCAGCTCCTCTTGAGCTGGTGCGCTTTTGGGACGGGATTTTGGATCGGGTTCCCAATCGTCAATTTCCATGAATCTATCCGTTTACCACCATGATCAGGGTTTTTTTATCCCCATAAGGGAACAGGGCCTTAAAAAAGGCCCTGTTAGAGTAGCAGAGTGTGACGCAAAGATCAGGGAGTTTCCAGCTCACTCGGGTCAAAAGGGTCCAGCCCCTCTACAACCTCACCTTCGATGGGAGTATCGGCCGCTTTCTCCTGGAGCTTTTGCTCTACCATCTCCACACCATAGTCCCAGGCATACTTCCCAGCCACGGCTGCGGCAAAGGCAGTTCCCAACGACAGTACCAGACCGCCACCCACCACACCCACGGTGTAGGCACTTATGGTGGTGGCTACACCGGCCCCAAGGGCCTCCTTGCTGGTGTCGATGACGATCTCTTCCGTGCTAATATCCGAACCATCCTGCTTCGCTTTCAGGTTTTTTGCCAGCGCAGCCGAGCCACCCACCACACCACCCAACACACCGACGCCAGGGGCACTTTTGGCCAGATACATCGCCAGATTAAATGCTGCCATGGTGATCTCCTTATGATCAAATATCTAATGCGCCCCACTTAAACAAGGAGCCCACAATTTAAACAGAATCGCTTCATGAACCATTGATCCAAAAGGATGATCCCAAACAACCATCCTTTTGCATGCACTAACTCTATGCAAAGAGCCAGATTGTCCATATCAGGCCTATTCTTAGCATTATACACTGCATTTTCAAAGCAAATCATCTGTTTTTTCAGATAAAAATCACTTAACTGAGCTGAAATCGCAACAGTTCTCAATCCTGCAGAGAGTCGTTCTCATTTACACATAGCGGCACCTAGCTTACCACCTACAGCGACGACCGTAGGCAGGCTTGACAGAGATAGAAATCTTACTCATAATGATTCGCGTTTGCGCTCTTGGCTCACCAACTATCAAGAGTCATATCTTTATTAAAACAGAGCGGAAACACCCTTTTCAGATTGACCGACAGATCGTAAAGTGATGCTATGCCCACTGAATCCCTTTTTTTCAAAGTACAAGGTGCCAGTCAACTGAGCCAGGTTGCACGTCTGGGCGGCACGCCAGTCAAAATAAGCACCCTCTCTACAGCCAATGCCAGTCAGTGGTTAATGTTAACGCCATTGGATGCCACAGGGGCCATGGCTGATCAAGCCACCGCTATCAAGCTAGAGGGCACACGCCAATCTTTACAGTTGGCCAAGATGACCGGGCAGGAGGTTACCGTCAGCAAGCCCCCTATGGTGATCGGTGCCGATAGTCGCTGGATTGAGCTAAGCCCCATAAAGAAGATGACCGCCGCCAGCAACAGTTCCCCTTCCATTATGATGAAGGTAGAGGGGGGCAAACAGGCCGCCCAACTCCCCTACATGTTTGGAAAGAAATATACCATCATCCCCTCCCCCGCCATGGGCGCCAAATCGGCAGGTTGGGTATTCATGAAACCTGCATCCTCCACGATGGCTGCTGATCAAGGCATGATGGCGTTGAAGTTGCAAAATGGCGCCACGACTTCCGCCCAGATTACCCCTTTGATGGGAAAGACCTTCACGGTGGAGCAGGCTCCACTAATGGCTGGTAATGCCAGCAAATGGTTCGTGCTCAAACCCGCACTGGAGCCCATAGCCGCCTCCAGTACAGCAACCGCCAAAAAGGTGGCTCTAACCAGCGGCGCACCCGAAGCCAGCGCTAAAAGTGCCACCATCAAAGCAGCCACAGCAACGGGCTCTTCCTCTCTGCTGGGCAGTGTCGGCAAAGGAGGTTTCAATCTCAGCCTCAGCTTGGGTATGGGAGCATGGGGGGCCGTGCTGCTGGTGGGGGGGGTGGCCCTTGGTCTGGGTATCTACAACTACTGCAACAAAACGAAAAAAAATAGCCCAGGGGAACAGGAGATCCAGGATCTGACATCCTGATTGATTATTGTTCTCCTACGAAAGTTGCGACTTAACCCTGACATTTCATAAATCCCAGCCCCTCTCGCTTGATCTATATTTTAAAGAACTTTTTAGCGCTTGAAAATATCAACAAGCATCTCGCGCGCGCCAAATAATACTTTAAAATTCAAGATAATATGCGATAACCGAAGGTGATTTATGAAATATCCGGGGTAACAGAGGCCATAATAATTTTCAGCTTGACTTGCTAATGAGAATTATTCATATTTACACTCAACTTATTAATTCTTCCGTGGAGAACAATCTCGTGAGCAACCAGCCCAAGCAAGATCAAAGCCGTGACAGATCTTCAGATCTCATGAATGGGCCTGCCAGCCTGTTAGATGATGTCTACATCTCCTCTACCAGCAAAACCACGGCCTCCTCTGCGGTTAAAAGCGGAACCAGTACCGGCACCCAGGCTGCAAAGAACAATCTGAAGATGGCCCAGAGCAGCAAGGGCGCTCTAACCAAAGGTGGTACAGCAGTGGTTGGGGGTTCCAGTGCCAAGTGGGCTACAGGATTGATGTTAGCAGCACCGAGTTTTGCCGCAGGCATGCTGGTGGGTGCAGGTTTTGCTTGCCTACACTATGCCGGATGCCGCAGCAACCGCCGCGCCTATGCCCGTAGCGTGGCTGTTTGAACAGCAGAGCCAAGCCTCAAAGCTTTTACACCTCTTACTGCATCATGGGGTCTATGCCTGCTCATTCCCTTGATAAAGACTCTTCTTGAACATCAATTTTTCTGAATATGCTGGCCCTTCACCATATAGAGCAAGGGTTCTAGAGCAGTAATCTACACAACTCCCATGTCGGGTGAAGTGGCTACACTTTCACGGACACATCTAACCGAATAATCTGAGAGGATCAGAAAAGGAGAGTGTAGACATGAACAAGAAGCATCAGTAGCGATCCTCCTCAATCCCAGGCACAAAGCAGACCTTGCCTATGCCCTCCTCTTGTTGATGACCAATAGTGGTGAAAACAGCGGACCTAGAGCGTGCTAACGATTCAGTGCGGCAAAGGGATTAAAGCCCGGTGGGGGTTGTTTTACCACAGTGGAAATTTTGAATTGTGGATCCCCTTTATGCTCGGCAAGGGAAACGCGTTCTGGCGGGGTGGAACGACGCTTATTGTCGTAGACCACATGAACAGCTGGTTCCAACAGCGCATCGGGGTGGTTTTCTGCCACCACACCAAGCGTGCCATTTCCCAGTTCCACCAGCGTGCCTACCGGATAGACCCCTATAGCCTGAACGAACTGTTGAGTTAGGGTCTTATCATAGCTTTTACCCGCCAGTGACATAATTTTCTGCAACCCCATGATAGGTGTTGAGGCTTGATGATAGGGGCGTGGTGAGGTGATGGCATCAAAGGCATCGGCAATACCAGCCATCTGCGCAATGGCGGGCACGTCATCCCCCATTTTATGGGAGGGGTAGCCGGATCCATCCAACCGCTCATGATGAGCAAGGGCAATAGTCAAAACCTCCTGGGGCATACCGGGAATCTTCTGCAACGCTTTATGTCCCAACAGGGCGTGACGGCGCACCAGTTGCATTGTCCCCTGGCTCAAGCGGCCTGCATGTTGATAAAGATCGGCTGAGATAAAGGATTTACCTACATCGTGTAGCATACCACCAAGCCCCACATTAATCGTTGTGCGCTCGTCCATACCCAGATGCTGGCAAAAAGCGATTAGATAGGTAGCTACATTTACCGAATGGGTATAGGTCTCAGCGGATTTATCTTTGAGCATGGCCAAGGCCAAAGCGGAGTTTCTATTACGCCGAAACGATTCCTGAATTTGTTGGCAGGTGTTGGCAATGGGGCCGACTTCCACCCCACCCCCTTGGGCCAGGCTGTACAAAGCCCCTTTAACCTGCTGGGTGGCCTGCTGGCGAATTGCTTGCGCCAGAGGAAACTCCAGCTCCAGATCCACCGCTTCAGGCTGTATAGCTGTAGGCTGTACCGGCTGTTGCACAACAGCCCCCCCTCCACCCAGCTCATCCAGTTGCCGGGAAAAAAGTCTCTCTTCATCACGTTTTTGCAATGGTTGGGCAACCACTGCATCATGGGAATCTGGGTTGCTCGCCCCTATCGGTTGGAGCAGGGTCTCATCAAGAGGCTGCACAGGAGGAATCTGCTGGGCGCAGAGTTGGCTGATCTGGAACATTTTGTCCACACAGGCGATATTCAGAAGACGATCCACAACCTCATGATTGGTGACAACAAAAAGCTGATTGCGGTCCCCGCCACAGTGCTTCCACACCATCATCATCAGGCCGATACCTTCGGCACAAATGGAGCTGATACTTTGTAGATCTATAAGGTAGGACAACGATCCAGGATATTGGCGTATGACCGCCTGAAATGCTTGGTTAAGGGCATGATCAAAGTCACCTTTTACCTTCAGGTGAACCACACCCTTCTGCTGACAGCAAAGCAGTTCCGGTTTGTCCGATTGAGACATAGTATTCCAGCTTTCATCTGCTAAAAACCAAGAGATGCTCTATTGTAGCCAATAATATCTCATTTTCTATCGTTATGCAGTTATTTCTTCGCTTTACGAACCACCACACATAGATTTACGTCCAAAAGATCTATCCCCCATGACGGCAAGACTTAAAACTGTAAGATTAGAACATTGCTATTTGCACACCTTTGAGCCTACTTAGAAAGCTGAGGTGAGATCATCGGCCAGGACCACAGGTACGGTATCCAGCGATAGCTGTTTGGCTGCCTTCAATCGTAGATGACCATCCACCACCGTACCATCACTTTTGGCCACCACAGGGATACGGAAGCCAAATTCACGGATGGCCGCACACATCTGATCCACTACATCGTCGTTACGACGGGGGTTGCGCGCATAGGGCACCAACCGTTCCAACGGCCACTGCTCCAGCGTGAGTTCACCAATCTGTTCCATGGGCTGTCCAATCATATCTCAACAGGGGCTTCAGCGATCTCTTCCAATAGACCACGCAGCCGTTGATCCAGGGATACCTGCATCAAATGGGGATCTACCCCTAACTCAGCCACCATCTCAGGAACCACTCGCGAGGGCCAATTCTGAATCATATCTCTGAGCTGTCGTAGCTGTTGGAAGAGGCGTTTTTCAGTTTGATGACGATCGATCAACGTTCCTTTGATCTCATCCAACTTGATCTTGGCAATCTGCACCTTGATCACTTCGGATGCGGTACGCGCCTGCAACAAGGTCATGCCCCCTACACTGGGCAGCTCACCCTGCTTTTTCAGGGTATCCCGCACACTGTTGACCGCTGCGACAGGAACTGGCTTACGGCCAAGCTTGTTGCCTGAGCGCTGTTTGGTGGCCTGTGTATTGGACGCCCACTGCTCTACAACTTTTTCAGGATTCCAAGATCCATCAGGTTCCCGGCGGATACGACCTGCTTTGATCGCTTTGCGGACTGCGGTTTCACTAACGCCAAGGAATGCAGCCAACTCCCGGTTACTGCGCAATGATTCAAAATCGTTGTCATCCATGATCAAGCCCAGGCTAAGGTGCGAACCCCGTGCGAACCTGCTGCGAACCCAAATGCACCTGGGTTCGCACATTTAACCTACTGTTCTATTGGAGTTTTGATCAGGTGCGAACCTATGGTGCGAACCCAAAATTCTGCTCTGTCGGTAGCGAAATCCCGAGCTGAGGCGCACCACATAGGTTGTGCGCCAGGAAGGACCCAGAAAACAAAGACTTACACGCGAAGACTGTCACTTACCCCCACAGATCTCCTCAACCTGAACTACCCGACCTTCCAAGGCTTTGATCGCCTGATCCCGCAACGCCAGATCCCGTTGGGCATCAGCGATGCGGTAGCGATCCGAAGAGGCATCATCCACCCTTGCCGCCAAAGCATCTACCCGACCACTGAGGATGGCCAGTTCCACACGCATCTGTTCAATGGTCGTCAGTTGCCACGCCATCAAGGCCGCCACCCCCATGGTAAGGATGGTCTGAACGTGCCGTTCCAAGCCCCGACGACGCTCTACGCTTTGTTCATGGGCTGTCATTCGTCTTTTCCTTTTTCACCCATCAGTACCGAAGCAGCAGCTGTTCCAGCTACCAACAGTTCAGTGATGGCACTGGCTTCTTCCTGGGACATGCCAAACATGGCCAGCAGCACAGCAACCCCGCTCCACGAAGAAGGTTCCCGCACCCGACTCAAGAGAGAGTTGACAATGATATTGAGGGACATGGTGTACTCCTGACTTTCTGACATGATTGCAAACACTTTCGATGTCAGTTAACATCGCAGTGCTTTGTATTTCTTAACAACTTTTCTAACGGGGCTGAGCATGACCAAATCAGAGCTCATCGTAGCCATTGCAGATAAGTGTGATCTGAGCAAACAGCTTGCTGACAGAGCTATTGATCTTGTATTCGATGACCTGTCTAGAGCGTTGGCCCGTGGTGAACGGACCGAAATCCGAGGCTTTGGTGTTTTTGAACCGAGAGCCCGCTAACCCAGAGGTGCCCGCAACCCAAAGACGGGGGAACGGGTTGAGGTTGAAGCTAAGACCGCTGTGCATTTCAAACCGGGGAAATCGCTGCGTGAACGCGTTGATTACTGAGCTTTAGTAGCTCCAGATCCAGGGCCGAGGACGGCCTTGTGCATTGTTCAGCGTGTCCAGATGGATAAAGCGTGACTGGTGTGGTCCACGCTGTTTGACACCAAGTCCCGTAAAGCCATGGTGTGTTGCCAGGGCAAGCAATGCATGAGCATCATGCCCAGCCACCTGGACATCAACGGCACACCCTGTGGTGTGAGGACCATCATGCCCCGAGGAGGACACGGCTGCGTTGTGGTTTGGACAACGGTATGCGCTGGTCAGGGGCATGGGCTTACCAAACGCCATGCGTAGTTCTTCCAGCTGGGCCATGAATCGCTCATCCATCAGGGCTTGGCCACAACCACAACGACACTGCAGCTCATCGTGAGAAAAATGGGGCCAGTGCTGTTCAGACATGATCCCCACCTTCACCGAGTAAAAAACGCAGCATGACACCCAACACGGCGACCGCCACCAGTCCCACAAGAATTGACCCGGCTAACGACGCTACCAACAGCAGTGAACTACCCATTTCAAACTCCATAAACGCAGAAACCCACCGCCAGGTTACCCCGGGGTGGGTTTCGTGTATTCTTGCTCAGCTCTCGCCGACTGTAGCTACGAGACTACCAAATTCAGGTCCGCATGTCCGGAATTAAAACGTCCGGACATTTTAACCTCGGTTCAAGACAGCAACGATCTGGAAGATGCCCGCTTTCCAGTGAGCAAACAGAGTCGATCTGGCACGGCCAAAACGGCGCATAATAAGCTTCCATGGCACTCTCTCGGCACGAAACCACAATAGCCGCCTATCATCGGTTTCCAGCCACGAGAGCCACTCCAAGACCTCGTCCATACGATTGATGGCCTCAGGTGAGGGTGGCCCCAACCTGACCTCCGCTGATCCCCAGCCATAGGCATCGTAAAACTCATGAATCACCTCTGGCCATGACGAACGAGCTTCCTCCGGTTTCAATCCTTTTACCGGCAAGCGTTTCATGGTTCTAGCCGCCTCTTCAAGCCGCTTGGCCACAACAGTGGCATCCCATTTTTCAGGCATAGCGCACCTCCTTGTGGCGACGGCCATACAACCGATTTCCCAGTTGCTGAACCAACTCCCGTTCCGGCCAGGTCAAACGGTTATCGTCCTGCGATACCACCAAGATGCCATGGCGGTTCCACCCTTTGCGCTTTTGCTCATCCACATCCTCCCGGCTCTCCTGGTAACGAGCCAAAGGACTACGGGGCATGTTGGGGCCACCGATCATCGTGCACCTCCTGTCCCCAGCACGTAGTGCAGCAGAGCCAAGGCATCGCTCTCATTGTCATCGGCAGGTTGGTGCCCAAGCCGCTTCATGGCGTGGATCACCTGAGCCTTGGAAGCGTTGCCCTTCCCTGTTGCTGATTTCTTGATCGTGCCCACCGGCACCCCTTGGTAGGGCACCTCCGAATTTTCAGCCCACTCGGTAAGGTGAGCCAAGAATCCCCCATAGACGTGGGCTGCTGTCGTGCCGATATGCCTGCGTACCTCCTCAAAATAGATCTGTCCCAGAGGCACCGTACCGGTCATCTCATCCAGCCAGGCCTTAAACCGGACCCACTGCATACCGCCCCCTTCGAACCGGCCCAGCTTGAACGACATCGTACCGCTGACGATGGTGCCGTCAGGATGGTGTAGTGCCCATCCCATCTGGGTGCCCAGATCCAGGGCGAGAATAGCGCCTGCGTTGTTGATAAGTTTGCCCGTAGGCACGTTGGAAGAAACAGTCATCGTCCTCACTCCTTCAGTGAAGTTGGTGAGGGCGACGATGGGAGGCGGCCAAGCCTAAAATCGGCGCTCTACTGGATAAATCATGCAACCATTTGATTTTTCAGCGTTTGACAAAATAATTGACGCGTAAAATCACATAACATATTGATTTATATTATGATTAGTGAAACACGTCAATTCCTCAAGCCTATAAAGAAAAAAACAAAAAGATACTTACTCTATATTCTATATATATATGTGTTTTTTTTAGTGAGATGCCAAATTGAAGCATTATAAATTCACCTTTTAAATCCAGCAGTTGGAGAACAAAGCCCGTCAACCTCATCATTTGACGGGCTCCTGAACATTCAACGGACTTCTTTGTAGGTCTTTGACGGGCTCCTGAACATTTAACGGACTGCTTTGTAGGTCATAGCAGGCCTGGTCTTTGTCGTTTGATTCCAAGCAACCACCACCTCTGCTTCCAACAAGGTTTGCAGGATATCTTGCCGCTCACGTTTATCGAGAAACTGGGTTTTCCGGGTAAGATCTCTTTGAGTGATGCCTGAGTGGCCCGCCTTCCTGATTACGCCAAGAACACGTTTATGATGTTGCTCTGTGCGGTTATCAGCAACATGTTGTTCAACATCACTGATGACGCTGTTGACCGCATAACGCACCAGGGCAATGGCCCATACAGCATCCACCTCCCGGATGATCGGTTTCGATGGGGTGAACGACACCGCCCGGATAAGGGCCACTTTGGAAGCGTTTTCCCATACCCGTGCTAAAATGGGTGACCAAGGGGTCGAGCGAGCCTTACGTAGGAGAGTGATCACCTGCTTATTCAAATCATCAAACAGCGCACGGGCTTCATCACACATGGGCACTACCATGGGGTCGATAGCGGTTTCTGGGCCAGAAGTCACCCCCTGCATGTTGCCACCCCCCATGCTGCCTCCCTCGGCTATGGCCATAGCGGCTTCGATCAACGCATCGGGAAGAGGCCTGATGACATTGCCTCCACCACCCTCGGGGTAGTCATCCTGGGTCTTCAGGATCAGAAAGCGCGCAAGGGAGCCATCGGCTACATTAGCGCTCTTCAACGCGCCCCAGAACAGTACAGGCGTAGTGGTGCCGTAGACACACAGACAGGGCTGATTAATGTCCTTGCGCCCCTTCTTATCAGGTGTTGCGTACTCCGGACCAAGAAAGGTGGTGCTCGCCGAGGAGTAGAGTTCGGTCATCAAATCCAGGATGTCGGTGATGTGTCGGGGGCTGCGCTTTCGGTCGGCAGCCGCATCCAGAAACATGCCGAACTCATCCTGCTGGAACAGAATGGCCGGTTGGTCATGCACCGCACGCAGTAAACCGGCCCCGGAGGCGATGCGGTTACCGCCCAGGTGCTTTTTTAACCCGGCCCGCATGAACAGGTCGATGATCACCTCTCGGCTATGGTTCTTCCCGGAACCGCTATCTGCAATGCCGACGATGTAGAGGTTGGATCGCAGGTCAGTCTCCGTCCGATACCGCCGCCCCATCAACGATCCGAGGGCGCAGAGTGCATTACCAACTGCCAAGATGGGCTGAGGTCTTGTGGCGGTCTCCAACATATGATGCACCAACATGCCCAGTGCTCCGTCTAGATCGGTGGGATCCCACTCCGGACCATCTAGAAACGGGGGGCCATCCACCTCTGATGTTGGGGGAGGCAGTGTGTGCATTTTTTGCATGAACTGAGCTGCTGGATGTGGTCCGGACTGTGGCAGATTATCCGGGTTTAATGTGATGGATGGATCTGGCCGCCAGCCATTCTGCCCCGCTAAGTGATAGATGGTCCCCGCACCGATAAGGGTGGGCTTGAACCCAGCCCATGCGCTGGCGGTCTCCTCAGACACATTCTTGGAGGAGCATGAGGACCATTCGGCAAATAAACTTGCACCTTCCTCACCCAAAGCCCCTTTGATGGCCATGCCAATGCGCACCCAGTCATCGTAGGGCAGATCGGCATTGACGATGTAGCGCATGGCATCAGCCACCGCCTCGAACGTACCACGTTGATCTCCAGACGTGGCCATGGGGTAAGTGGGCTGGTACGAAACTGGTGTATTCTGCTCTGGCAACCGAGTCGGTCGTATTCTCTCCGGTAAGAGCGCCAACCCCTGATCGATAAAGTCGTGCGCCTGCTGCTCGGCAATCACCGGCAGATCAGCCAACGACAGATCAATCAATTCCTGGTTGGTCCACTGATATGGTTTCCCGGTATCTGGGTGGATCGCATAGGCCACAAACTGTTGTCCCAGGCAGAGCACCTCCAGGGGGTGCTTCTTAATCCCTTTGAAGGGTGTGTCTGTACGGTAGACCAGAAGCCGCTTCGGCGCACGTCCGATGCGCACTGCAGGGGTAGTTCCCAACAGCTGTATTGCTAACTGCTCCAACTGTAGCGAAACTGTCTCATCTTCTACGTCGATATCAATGCCCGCCACCATACCTCCGGGAATGCCGATCCCCGCATCGGGCCACTGTTTCCAAATCGCCAATTCATGCTCGGTGGTAGCGCGGCTTGCATGTTTGTTCCACCCCTTGTAAGGGGTCCACTTGCTCTGCAGGTAACTACCTGGATACTTATGCCCCGGGGCGATAGGCAGTATGGGAAAACCTGCGGCCACTAACCGGTCGCCATGCTGCATCATGAAGTTCTCGTTCATTCCTCACCCCCCTAAAACGGTACGTCATCCCAAGCATCGTCCACATCCATCTGTGCCTTGGCATCCAGATAGGCGGTCACGATCACCTGAATCAGCATGAGAAACTCACCCACCGAAAACCTAGCCAGATCGGTTTTCCCCAAGCTCTCAATATACTCACCCGCCAGCGGCCCGGCGGCGTTCATGGCTGCTAGTTCACGCGGCGTTGGATCGATCATCACCCACCTCCTTGTCGCTGAAACGGCAGTCCACAACCTCAGTAAATTTGCCATTGGGGCGGATTTTGATCTCATCCGGGATGGGTAGACCGTCAACCAGGGATAGCGCCTGTTCCACGCTGTCCGGCACCGGGACCTTCAGCCCCACGCGTTGAAACCACCACTGGACGGCTTTCTGGCGGGCGTAGCCGCTGTGCTCAAAACAGACCCACTCCTTGTGCCATTGCAGACCACACAGATACTCCACCCGCAAGGAGGGGGGCTTACCCTCCTTTTGGTGCCGTTTGTAAACGATGTCATAGACCGCTACCCACTCCGGTTTGCCTTTGGAGAGGATCTCCTTGGTGGTGGCAGTAGCATTGATCTTGATCTCCGATGGCGGAAACTCATAATCGCACTCGATGCAGTGTCGCACTGCTGCTGCATTGATGGTCTGGCACTCGGGACAGGTTTTGATGGGAGCCTCGCTATCCTCATCCTTATCCCGCTTTGCTGTGGCCTTGATTTGATCAATGGGACCATGGCGCGCAACATTTCCCGCGAAATCCAATACCAGACAGTTTTCCTTGCTAGGAAAGAGACGTGTGCCCCGCCCCGCGATCTGCACATAGAGCCCGGTGGACTTGGTGGGGCGCAACATAGCGATGAGATCTACAGACTTGACGTTGAACCCAGTGGTGAGCACATTCATGGCCGCCAATGCCCGAATCCGCCCGGCACGAAACTCCTCAACAATCCAATCCCGCTCCTCCTTGGGGGTGTGCCCGAAGATCCCCTCGCAGGAGTAACCACGTGCCTTGATCGCATCACGCACATGCTCGGCGTGGGCGACACCGGAACAGAACAGCAACCAGGCGCGCCGCTCCTGCCCGAAAGCGATGATCTCCTCCACGGCAGCCCGAGTAACATCCTCTCGGTTTACTGCTGCCTCCAGCTGGCCTGCTATGAACTCACCACCCCTGGTGCCGACCCCAGTCACATCCAGTTGGGTATCTGTCTTCTTGCTAATTAATGGGGAGAGGAAGCCATCATCGATCAGATCGTTGATGGGGACGTCGAAGGCGATGTCGTCAAACAGAGCATCCTTACCCTTATGCAACAACCCAGAATCCAACCGATATGGGGTGGCTGTAAAACCGATGATCTTCATGTAGGGGTTGATAGCGGTCAGCTCCTCCAGGAACTTGCGGTACATGGTGTTGGCTTTTCGTGGGATCAGGTGGGCCTCATCCACCAGCACCAGATCACAGCGCTGAATGTCATAAGCGCGTTTGTGTACCGACTGTATGCCACAGAAGAGCACTTGAGACGCTACATCCCGCTCACCCAATCCAGCGCTGTGAATGCCTGCCGGAGCCTGTGGCCAAGCCCCTAAAAGCTCCGCATGGTTCTGGCTAATCAGTTCACGCACATGGGTGACCACCAGAATGCGGGTCTCCGGATAGTGATCAATAGCCTCTCGGATAAAGGTGGCCATCACCAGGGATTTCCCCCCGGCAGTAGGAATAACGATCAACGGGTGGCCGTTCTTCTCCTGAAAGTAGGTATAAATGGCATCAATAGCTTGGCGTTGGTAAGGGCGCAGCTCTAACATGGCGCACCTCCACCAGCCACATTGCACCAGAGATTCCCATCGGGGAGTTGATAGGTGACAGTTCCGGCATTCGGATCTACATCTACCTGCTTACCTGGCACCAAATCGGGGATGAAAAGGTGGTCGTCGCAGCCCTCTTTCTGCTTGGCCACCTCTAGAGGATGACCATGCGTTTCACACATCCACCATCCCTCACCCATTGCTGATGCATGCATACAGGTACGACAGTTGACGTCGGCAAAGCTCCTTTCATGACAGAGGGGGTGATGGTCACACATCCGGCAGACCCACCACGCAGGATCTTCGTTGATCTTTTCTGGAGGGCGTTCAGCAAAGATAATTCGGCCCGCCTTGTCCACAAGCCGATCAGCAATGTCACGATCCACCGGAACCCGTTCGGCATAAAGCGCGTCGGTGTCTTTGCACACTGCCAGATAGAGCGCCCGAGTCATGCCAGTGAGGCGCATATAGACCTGCATTTGGGCGTAGTGTTGCGGCTTGGACTCCAGTACGCCCTTGTTCTGGAGCTCTTTAAACGATTTTATGTTGTGCGTTTTGAACTCGCATACATGCCATGTTTTTGGAGCCTCCGGCACGCCTAGAGCGACACCGTCCAGACTACCGCCAAAGTGCCCCCCGTGGGCTTCAACTTGCCACTGCCGCCCTGTTTCTGGATTGATATCCATGATGGTAACGCCGATGCGCCGCAGGTTGGCTACTAGGCGATCCTCTTCACGTTGACCGGTCTCAAACAGGCGCAGCAGACGACCAGGGTGATGTTGACGCGTGGCCCAGCGGAAATCCAACCAAAGAGCCCGTTCACACTCTTTGCCGATAAGGGATGCGCCCAGGTGGGGGCGAAAGCCGTCTCCAGAATCTGCCTCGTAGGCGTTGTAGATTGCCTCTATCGTCAAGGATTGGGGAGGTGGGAGTTTGGCCATCACACCACCTCTCGATCGGCAATACAGTGGGCCTCGTCAAGAACCTTCCGCCATTGGGAATCCTCATAATCAGATCGCACGATTTCGATGATGGCGTCTTTCAAGCGTTGTTTACGCGCCTGTTTACCGCCAGGCAGCTGCTTGATGTGTTCTTTAATACGGGCTAAACGCTCCTGTTTATGACGTAATGCTGTACGGGCACGGTGAAACCAAGCGGCATCAATCTGGCCGCCTGAGGCTTGCCGGTTTAGATCTGCCGCCGCGATTTGATCGCGAATGGCACGAATTTCCGATTGTAGAGTGATCATCTGTTCCTGGCAGTCGGGCCGGGTAACAGGCATAGAGGGATTGTTCCCTCCATCCAGTTGGTCCAGAATGGAAGTGTCCATGACCTTCTCCTCAGAGTGTTTGTGGACAGGGCGGGCCGTTACCGATGCTTGGCCGCGAGGTAACGGTTCCGCCCGCTGCGCCTATTGCCCCATGCGTTTCCAGGGGCCGTCACCACTGGCTGTTGGGGGCGGAGGCTGTTGCCCTTGTGCAGGTTGTTGCTGAACAGGAGGCACCGTCTGTGGTTGAGCTGTTGGAGCACCACCGACCGGCTTGTAGCCCTTCACCTCGTTGTAGCCGCTTTTGCCCACCGACACTTTTGCGATAAGGGGTTGAAAGTGTAGATCTTCAGAATCCTGCACTTGCATACGGCCTAAGGCGTGGCAGATGGCAGAGAGTGCCCGTTGAGAGATCTCCACGGCTTGGTTGTTGGGATTAATAAGATTGAGCCGGTCATAGACTTTGCGTCCGGCATGAACGCCCTCTAGAACATCCATCTCCAACCAGAGGTATTGACCGGTGCCCGCTTTTGTAACCCGCATCTCGCTGTTGATGATCTGTACCCGGTAGTCGCCCGGAGGTAGATTCTCTTGGGGTTTGCTGGGATCTACCTGAGAGGCGTCGAAGGTTCCACCAAGATTGGCCATACGTCATTCTCCTATGCGTTTTGCTGTGCGTTGCCTGTGAGATGCCCCTGCAGGACAGACCAGTCCATAGGTAACTCGGGAGGCAGGTTGTAGCGGTTCTTAGCTAAAAATGCGGGCCGCTCCTGAGTGAAAAGCACACGTTCACCGGTACCGACGGCGCGGTTGACCTTTTTCTGAAAGCCAACATCGGTTTTGGTCGTGCTGACGCGGTAATTGGCAAACAACACACAATCACTGTGCTCCTGGATCAACGCCGACGCTTTAGCGTGAAGCTTGATTTCGTACCGGTCGTAGGGGTCATGCTCAGGGCTGTCGAAGCGTTTGATGATGGAGTGAGCGATTTGGATCACCACCATGTTCTTCTCATCCCGTAGGCGGTTGAGCCTGTCCAGATAGGTGCGCCAGAGGTCCATGGCGAAGACATATCCCTTGCCGTAGCCAATATCTTCAATGCTGCGTACACCCTGCTGGGAACAGACCTCGCCCCAGATCAAAGGCTCCAGCCAATCCAGGCTGTCCACCACCACGGTGGCAAAGGTATGTTGTTCGGTGAGCAAGGCATCCAGCGCCCCGATTACCTCCCCATAACTTCTGGCCAAGGGAAAACTGGTCGCCTGGATCTGGCCCAACCCATCTTCGGTAAGGATGAACACCGGGTTGGGCGCACCCGCTGCCAAGGTAGTTTTACCCACACCAGCGACGCCGTACTCCGTAATGCGCGGTGGCCGCGCATCCTGAGCACGATTAAGGGAGTCGAGAGAGACAGCCATTACGCAACCTCCTGCTCAGGAATGGAAAGCTTGAACGAGGGCTTACCAGGTTTAACGGTACGGGCCCCTTCAAAGGCGCTGCGGATCTGTGAGGGCCAAGCCTTGAATTTGCTCTCTGGAACCTTGTAGGTGACTTCCAGGTATTCGTTGGGATCCTCACCTGCCTTGTGAATCCGATCGAAAAGATCAGAGAGCCGTTTTTGATCCCACTGTGGGCGTTTGGGCAGTTCGGCAACCACCTGAACATCACCATCTATAAAGCGCACAGTGCCGAAGTCCTTACCCGCTTCTTTGCGCATAAGCGCTGCTTTCTCCGCATAGCGCCGAGTAAGAATTCCTTCCAGAAGCTCCTTGGTTAGCTTGGCTGCCTCCACAGCTTTTACCGCCTGCTGTTGCAGCATGGCCAGTTGTTCAGATGAAAGCTCCACCAGCTCACCCATAGGCATGTTGCGAAGCTCATTTAAGGTTGGGTACAGGTCTGTCTTCATGATCTGTTTCTCCATCTTGTTCTCTTTTCTGGCCTCTGGCTTCCAGCGAGGAAGCACCATGTGCCGCAAAAATTTCTGTTGAATGTTCTCCAGAGCCTTTTCATGGCTCAGATCCAACACTTGGCAGATAAACCTGAAACTGCCCGGCTCTGTTGACCGACTTTTGAACCACTGTTTGAGGTGAATCACATCCTGTCTAAACAGGTGCTCATTCCAGAGCTTTGGTTTATGTTTCACCCTTTTTAACAGGGACCCAGCATCTTTAAGGGCCATGGCTAGAACCGCTCGCCACAGGTCGACTTCTCCCGAATTTATGGATGGCTGAACGCTGATCGCGACAATGTTCATCACACTGCTGCGCCAGACGCAGGCGCACCTCCCTGAACGTTGACAGAACGTGTGTGAATGAACTGTTCAACATCATGCAGCCGGTACATGATTTTTCGACCGATGCGCACATATGGGAGGGGGTAGCGTTTGGAAACACGCCAGTTAGAGAGAGTGGTTACTTCAATGCCCAGCATTGCGGCTGTCTGCTTGGGTGAGATCAGTTGAGTGGCTTGATGTTGGTGACAAGGTGTGTACATGAGTGTTTCTCCAGTGGTTGATGTTTGCTGTTGAAGAAAACCTTACACCCACCACCCAACAAAAAAATCTGGCAACTGACAGGTGCCAGTTTTATTTCTGTTAACAACCACTTTTCACAAAAACTTACATAGACTTAATAAAAACGAAAACAACCAGACTTCACACAATTGTTACACAACTTTTGCACCGAACCGCTAAATCTGCCTATTTTTGGCCAATTCCAGAATCTGGGTGCCAGTTTTTTCTACCTTTGATTTGAAAGGGGTTTTTAAGATTTCCTGCTATTATTCGACTGGTGCTTTTAAAAAAGTGGAAAGGGGACCAACGCCGTATTTATTTGCACGGGTTGTTTTTTACAACAAACACCGATGAACACTTATCATAGAAAGATCGTTATTTATTGTTTTTATGAGAGATTCTACATATAGCAGCAACCTGCTATATGGATTTAGATTTACAGGCTGTCGCAAGAGGGGGTGCAAAAGATGACGTTAAACACTCACACTGGCCAGTTTGAATGGGCTCAAAAGAAGTTCATTTGCTGCGTATGATGGGATACCCCACTCTCAAAGATGAATAGGGGCAAAAAAACACCCCAGAACGGGGCGAAGGAGAATGATCACATTAGGATAGAGCCAAACCTTATTTAACTCTTTGGACGGCCCCGCTTACGCTCTGGCATAATTGGCTTGAGCCAACGACGGTAGGTCCTCTCACTGTAAGGTTTACCCTCACAAGCGATCTTGGTGATGGCCTCAGATGAGAAAAGCTTGGTAGCAGGGGTGTAAGGATCAAGGCTGAGCAGATACTGAGCGATGGCTACCGTTCTTTCATGATGACGCTCACGCAGTGACAAAGGCTCTTCATTTGCGGCTTCAACAGGAGATTGAGATACACTCTGGTTAAGATGTTTTTTTTCAAACTGTCGTATCTCATCGCCTGACAGTTTCAACATATCCATGACCACCTCAATTGCATCATCACATTGGTACTCCAATCCTGGCATAGAGTAGTGACGAATCAATCGTTGATGACCATCCTCAGTATCTTTTAGGTAGGTTACATCCACCTGACCATAGGACCAGAGCGTTCCAATATCCTTTTCTGATAATGGTAGCAGGCCATGCATATATCTGGTCTCAAACGGAATATTATAGTGCTGCCCATCGCTATCTTCTTCAATACAGGAAAGCTCTACATGGCAATGAG
This sequence comes from Magnetococcus sp. PR-3, assembly GCF_036689865.1. Classification (NCBI taxonomy): domain Bacteria; kingdom Pseudomonadati; phylum Pseudomonadota; class Magnetococcia; order Magnetococcales; family Magnetococcaceae; genus Magnetococcus; species Magnetococcus organivorans. The sequence goes on along the minus strand of NZ_JBAHUQ010000031.1, from coordinate 2,676 downwards.
GAACCCATATGGACAGTTCAAGCTTCCCTTCCATCCCATAGGACAGCAGGTCGTTTTCCGAACAGCGCCATCTTTCAGCTACTTCTTTGATGGTATAAAACTGTTTGGGAGGCAGCGGCATTCTAAACCACCATTCCTTTCTTATTATTCGATGTTCGTTCGTATTTCGTCATGGCTCATACGCTACCACCAGCAGCAAACATATGTCAAACACCATTTCTTTTGACATGCCAACACAACCCTGGCACACTCCTTCACATGGATACTATTGGAACACGACTCAGAGCTGCACGTCAGGAACTTGGTGTTTCTCAAAAGAAACTCGCTGACATGTGTGGCGTAAGCCAAGCACTCATTCATAAGGTTGAATCTGGAGGCACGGACTCAACCGGTAAACTTGTGCCCATCGCCAACGTGCTCAATGTTCGGCCTGAATGGCTCCACAGTGGCGAAGAGCCCCGGCGTTGGGGTAACCCCCAATACAAAGACCTCAAAAGCGATGTTGACCCCTCTAATGCAAGTGGGGGCGTCCCTCCAGACCATGCTACCGCAGATGGTTATGCCCTTATCCCCCTCTACTCTGTTCATGCGAGTGCAGGGCTTGGTCAGCAAGTGATTCAAGAGGATATTCTTGATCACTTGGCCTTTAAAGCTGGATGGTTAGAGAAAAAAGGCTTGGATCCAAGAAAGCTTGGGATGATTCTGGCTCAAGGGGATAGCATGTTCCCTACATTCAATGACGGGGATGTCTTACTGCTGGATATGGGGCAGCGCGAGGCTGTGGATGGGAAAGTGTTTGTTCTTCGTTCTGATGAACATCTTTTTGTAAAACGCCTGCAGATTCTCCCTGGCCGCATTCAGATTGTCAGTGACAACCCCAAATACTCTCCTGTGGAGGTGACATCAGAGCAACGGGAGCTATGGGAAATCGTCGGCCGAGTCGTCTGGGTAGGCCACGAACTCTAATCCACCTCATCACTCTTCCCACTTTGTTTTACTCCTCAAACACCTCAAAAACTTTCGATCTTTTTTGTGTTTGGTTGACTTACTAACAGCGTGATAGCCTCAGGATGAAACTCAACTCCTAAGGTGTTTGATCATGCTCCAAGACTCAATTCCATATACCCCCTATCAAGGCAACGCTATCGATCCAGACCTTCTTACAATAGAGGAGCGTTTGGATGAAATCGCTGAGATTCTTGCCAATGGTGTTCTGCGCCTTATGGAGAAGAAGAATCTGCGCACCTCCTTGAAAAAACAGCAGAAACCTCTGGACTCCGTTTCCGAACAGAGCGTACATGGTGACCAAGGTATTCCACAAAAACAAGGAGATGAACACCATGAGCAGTGACGTTTTGAAGCGGATGGCCGCACTACCGGAGAAATCCACCGATGAGCTCAAGGAGATGTGGCAGAACCTCTGCCAAAGCAGTGTTCCACCCTACAATCGAACCTACCTGATCAGGGGGCTGGCCTACCGTATTCAAGAGTTGGCCTGGGGTGGAGTTTCCCAAGCCACCAAGGCCAAACTGGAAGCGCTGGCGGCTGAGGAGAAGACGATGGATCGTACGCCTACCCCCATCCGTAATGATGGGCTACCGGTGGCAGGAACTCGATTGGTCAGAGAGTGGAAAGGTGTGGAGCACACCTGCACGGTGCTCGATGATGGCTTTGATTACCAGGGGCGCAAATTCAAGAGCCTCTCCGCAGCTGCAAGGGCTGTTACCGGCACCCGGTGGAACGGGAAGGTTTTCTGGCTGGGAGGGAAGAAATGAACAAGAAAAAGCCTATCAAAAAGATCCGCTGCGCCATCTACACCAGAAAGAGTACAGAAGAGGGTTTAGATCAGAGTTTCAACAGCTTGGACGCACAGCGTGAAAGTTGCGAGAGCTTTATTATCTCACAAAAAGCAGAGGGTTGGACACTGGTTCCCGACCATTATACAGATGGAGGATTTAGCGGTGGCAACATGAACCGCCCTGCCCTTCAGCAGTTGATGAATGACATACGAGCAGGGCGCGTCGACTGTGTAGTGGTCTACAAAATTGATAGGCTTTCCCGCTCCCTGGTAGATTTCACCAAGATGGTGGAGCTGTTTGATCAGCACAATGTCACCTTCGTCTCCATCACCCAATCCTTTAACACCACAACCTCTATGGGCCGACTGACACTCAACGTGCTTTTATCGTTTGCTCAGTTCGAACGGGAGGTGGCTTCAGAGCGGATCCGAGACAAGCTGGCGGCCTCACGCAAAAAGGGTATGTGGATGGGTGGCCACCCTCCTCTGGGCTATGATGTAGAAAACCGCAAACTGGTGATCAACCAACAGGAGGCGGAGCTGGTCCGCCACATCTACGACCGGTTCGCCAAGACAGGCTCTACCACCCTACTTGTAAAAGAACTCGCTGAGCAGGGTCACCACACTAAATCCTACACCGCAAAATCGGGGCGGGTCCGAGAAGGCAAACCCATCGACAAGGGGCATCTCTACCGTATTTTGGGCAACCGTACCTATCTGGGAGAGGTGGTCACCAAAGGGGAGACTTACCCCGGTGAGCATGAGCCCATCATTACCCTGCGCCAGTGGGAAAAAGCGCAATCGGTGCTGAATCAGAATCGGCGACAGCGCTCGACCAAAACACGTGCTGACAGCCCATTTCCTCTCAAGGGTATTAT